>JAISNB010000167.1 GCA_031276435.1 Burkholderiaceae bacterium
CAAATGAGAGGAAAATCGCGGGCGAATTCAGTGCGTGCCAACCTGCCGGGATGCGGCGGCGCTGCCCGCGCCAACGGCCATTGCGCGCTATGCTGCGCGGCAAGCCGCCTTCGCGTGTGGGGACGGTGCGGTTTGCATGAAAGAGAAGGTGTGTGTGCACATGACAAATTCCGTTTCCGATTTTGTGTTTCCCCCGGCGCTGCCAGTGACTGTGCCCGTGCGGGACAGCGCGCTGCGCTATGCCGTGCGCCGTATTTTTTGCGTGGGGCGCAATTACGCGGCGCACGCGCGCGAGATGGGGTCAGATCCCGACCGCGAGGCGCCGTTTTATTTTGCCAAGACGCCCGCGCATCTGGTTCAAAGCGGGGCCACGGTGGCCTACGCGCCGGGCACGCAAAACCTGCATCACGAGGTGGAACTGGTGATTGCGCTGGGCCAGCCGGTCTTTCGCGCCACGCCGGAGCAGGCGCAGGGCAGCGTGTGGGGCTATGCCTGCGGGCTGGATATGACGCGGCGCGATTTGCAGATCACAGCGCGCGATGCGGGGCGGCCCTGGACTTTGGGCAAGGATTTCGAGCACGCCGCCGTGGTGGGCGCGCTCTTGCCCGCCAGCCGGGTGGCCCGTCCAGGGCAGGGCGCCATCACGTTGCGCGTGAATGGTCAATTGCGCCAGCAGGGCGATTTGTCCAGCATGATCTGGCGCGTGCCGGAAATCGTGGCCAATCTCTCCGGCCATTACCACCTGCAACCCGGCGATTTGATCTACACCGGAACGCCCGAAGGCGTGGGGCCGGTTCGTCCGGGCGACCGACTTGAGGGCAGCATCGAGGGTGTGGGCGAGGTTGTTCTCCACATCGGCGCGGCTGAATGAACACGCCATTGCATGACGCTTTCATTGACTGAACGCATGGTGGCCGCGGCGCAGTACGCGCTGCCAAAGCGGGCGCTCACGCGCATTGCAGGCTCTTTTGCGCGCGCCGAGTGGGGCCGCGTGACCCATTGGGCCATTGGTCGCTTTGTGGCGCGCTACGGGGTGAACATGGCCGAGGCGGCCAATCCGCACATTGACAGCTACGCCAGCTTCAACGACTTTTTCACCCGCCCGCTGCGCGCCGATGCCCGGCCACTGGCGCGCTCCGGTTACCTGTGCCCGGTGGATGGCGCCATCAGCCAGTTTGGCGCGATCGAGCGCGACCAGATTTTCCAGGCCAAGGGGCACGGCTACAGCGTCCAGGCGCTGCTGGCGGGCGATGCGGCGCTGGCCGCAGAGTTTGCGGGCGGCCAGTTCGCCACGCTGTACCTCAGCCCGCGCGACTACCATCGCATTCACATGCCGTGCGCGGGGCGTTTGCGCGCCATGGTGCATGTGCCCGGCGCGCTGTTTTCGGTCAATCCCGCCACGGCGCGCGCTGTGCCGGGCCTGTTTGCGCGCAACGAGCGCGTGGTGTGCGTGTTTGATACCGCGTGCGGCCCCATGGCGCTGGTGCTGGTGGGCGCCGCCATTGTCGGCAGCGTGGCGACCGTGTGGCATGGGCGGGTCAACCCGCCGCGCCCGGGCCATGTGCGCTGCTGGGATTACGCGCAAGTAGCGCCTGTCGAATTGGCGCGGGGCGCGGAGATGGGGCGCTTTCTGCTTGGCTCGACAGTGGTGCTGCTCTTGCCTGGTGAGACGCTGCAATTCAACCCGGCCTGGGCGCCCGGCGCGGCCATCCGCATGGGCGAATGCATGGGCCAGCCAGTGATGCGCGGCTGATGCGCGATGGGGGTGCTGTCAGGGCGCTTGCGCGAAATTACTGAAACGCCACTTCGTCAAAGCTTCGCAGCTTGCGGCTGTGCAGCCTGTCCAGGCCGTTTTGGCGCAGGCGCTCAATGGCGCGCAGGCCAATGCGCAAGTGCTGGCCGACTCTCTCGCGGTAGAACTGGTTGGCCATGCCCGGCAGCTTGATTTCGCCGTGCAGGGGTTTGTCGCTCACGCACAGCAAGGTGCCATACGGAACGCGGAAACGGAAACCGTTGGCCGCGATGGTGGCGCTTTCCATGTCCAGCGCCACCGCGCGCGATTGCGAGAAGCGCCGCTGCGGCACGCCCGCGCCCAACAGCTCCCAGTTGCGGTTGTCGGTGGTGGCGACGGTGCCGGTGCGCAATATGCGCTTGAGGTCACTGCCGCCAAGTTGCGTGACGTCGGCCACGGCTTGCTGCAACGCGATTTGCACTTCGGCCAGGGCAGGAATCGGAATCCACAGCGGCAGATCCTCGTCGAGCACATGGTCCTCGCGCACATAGCCGTGCGCCAGCACGTAGTCGCCCAGTTGCTGGCTGCTGCGCAGGCCCGCGCAGTGCCCAACCATGATCCACGCATGCGGGCGCAATACGGCAATGTGGTCGGTGATGGTTTTGGCGTTGCTCGGGCCGACACCAATGTTGATGAAGCTGATGCCGCTGCGGTCGGCGCGCAGCAGGTGGTAGGCCGGCATTTGCGGCAGGCGCGCGGCAGGCGCGCTCGGTAGTGCATCGTCCGCCGCCGCGCCGCGGGCAGGCAAATCCACGCGCCGCGTGATGACGTTGCCCGGCTGCACGAAGGCGATGTAGTCGCTTTGCGGGTTTTGCATTTCGCGTTGCCCGAGCGCCATGAACTCGTCGATGTAGAACTGGTAATTGGTAAACAGCACGAAGTTCTGGAAATGCTCGGGCGAGGTGCCCGTGTAATGGCGCAGCCGGTGCAGAGAATAGTCCACGCGCGGCGCGGTGAACAGGGACAGCGGCTCGGGCTGCCCGGGCGGCGAGTGGAAAGTGCCGTTGGCAATGCGGTCGTCCATGGCCGACAGGTCGGGCATGTCGAACACCTCGGGCAAATGCAGGCGCTGCCCGGGCGTGAGTGCGCTGTCTTCGGGGGACACGTCGCTGTCCAGCGCAAAGGGCAGGGCAATGGGCTGGTGGCTGCTGCCGACGGTCAGCGCAGCGCCGTGGTTGCGCAGCAGCAGCCGGAATTGCTCAAGGTAATACCCGGCAAACAGATCGGGGCGCGTCAGCGTGGCCTCGTACTGCCCGGGGCGCGCGACAAAGCCGTAGGCCAGTTGCGATTGCGTCTGCCGACTGTGCGGTACGGACAGGCGCACAAAGGGATAGCAGGCGCGCACGCGCTCCATCCGGGCGGCCTCCTGCGGGTGTGCCGCAAAGTGTTGCAGCGCTTGCCGCAAGTGCGCGCGGCCAGTCTGGTAGATGCGCCGCACCTGGGCCAGCGCGGCTTCGGCGTCGGTGCAGTCAACGGGGGCAAGAAAATCGGGCAATGAAA
>JAISNB010000053.1 GCA_031276435.1 Burkholderiaceae bacterium
AGAGGGGCGCGGCGCGAAGTTGTATTGGACATCATCATGCGCTCACAACCCCCCTCTCCCCCACCCTCTCCCCAAGGGGCGAGGGGGCTGAGTTGCTGGCATACGCCGCGCCGGAGGCCAGAAAAAGCGCGAGCAGGCACAGGTTCTTTTTCATCATGCCGGTTTCCTTTCCTTGGTTGAAATCTGCGCGAGGCGCTCGACATGATCCCCTCCCCCCCGCCGGGGGGAGGGTTAGGGAGAGGGGCACGGCGCGAAGCGCCGCATTGGACATCATCATGTGCTCAACCCCTCTCCCCCCTCTCCCCAAGGTGCGAGGGGGCTGAGTTGCTGGCATGCGCCGCGCCGGAAAGCAGAAAAGACGCAAGCAGGCAGAGCGCGCCACAGGTTCTTGCCGATCATTGCGGCTTCCTTTTTTCGGTTGCAAGCTGCGCGAGGCACTCGATATGATCCCCTCCCCCCGCCGGGGGAGGGTTAGGGAGAGGGGCGCGGCGCGAAGCGCCGCATTGGACATCATCTTGCGCTCACAATCCCCTCTCCCCCACCCTCTCCCCAAGGGGCGAGGGAGTTGGTATGCGGCGCTTCGCGCCGGGGTGTGAGAAGGTAGCGGGAGCATCCTGCTCCCGTCCATCCCGCCGGGGAAACAGGATACTTCTCCCACTTTGCCGTCATGGCGCGGAACGAAGCGCGAGGTATTCCCATCGTCATGGCGAGGCGCGCATCAACGCGCCGTCTGCTACGCCAACTCCCCGTGCGCAAAACCGCAGTGCCTTCCCGAACAAGCGTTTCAGGCAAACAGCCACGGAAACTGCTCCTTGCGCCGCGCCTCGAAGGCGCGGATTTCGTCGGCGTGGCGCAGGGTCAGGCCGATGTCGTCCAGGCCGCCCAGCAGGCAGTAGCGGCGGAAGGGCTGCACGTCGAAGGGCAATTCGCTGCCGTCGGGTTTGACGATGCGCTGGCGCTCCAGGTCGATGGTGAGCTGGTAGCCGCTAAAGGCGTATACGTCGTCAAAGAGCTGGTCAACTTGCGTGTGGCTCAGGACGATGGGCAGCAGCCCGTTTTTGAAGCAGTTGTTGAAGAAGATGTCGGCAAAGCTGGGCGCGATGATGCAGCGAAAACCATATTGCTCCAGCGCCCAGGGGGCGTGTTCGCGGCTGGAGCCGCAGCCAAAGTTGGCGCGCGCCAGCAGGATGGATGCGCGCGCGTAGCGCGGCTGGTTGAGCACAAAGTCGGGGTTGGGTTTGCGGCTGGCCGGATTCATGCCCGGCTCGCCGTGGTCGAGGTAGCGCCATTCATCAAAGAGGTTGTCGCCGAAGCCGGTTTTTTGGATGGATTTGAGAAATTGCTTGGGGATGATGGCGTCGGTGTCGACGTTTTCGCGGTCCATGGGGGCCACGATGCCTTGGTGAATGGTGAATTGCTTCATGGGGCGGGGTGTGTTGCGTGTGCCGGGTGGCTGTCAGGGTGTGCGTCGTGAGGTGGGGGTTACTTGTGCTGGATTTCTTCGGCGGCTTTTTCGACGGCGCGGCCTCCGGCCTGTACGTCTTTGCCGACGCCAGCGACTGTGTTGCAGGCGGCCAGCAGCAGCGCGAGGGCGCTGGCGATCAAGAGTGCGGTCAGTTGTTTCATGCCAAGTTTCCTCAAGGTGAAAAAGAGATTTATTCTAGGCTTGCGCGGGGGCGGGCGGTTGCCGCAATCAGGCCAGGCGGCGCACGTCGACAAAGTGACCATGGATGGCGGCAGCGGCGGCCATGGCGGGGCTGACCAGGTGTGTGCGCGAGAGCGCGCCTTGCCGCCCTTCAAAGTTGCGGTTGCTGGTGGATGCGCAACGCTCGCCCGGCTGGAGCCGGTCGGCGTTCATGGCAAGGCACATGGAGCAACCCGGCTCGCGCCACTGAAAGCCCGCGGCGGTGAAGATTTTGTCAAGCCCCTCGGCTTCGGCCTGCCGTTTGACCAGGCCAGAGCCGGGCACCACCATGGCAAGCTGGATGTTGGTGGCAATTTTGCGGCCCAGTTTCTTGACCACGGCGGCGGCTTGGCGCATGTCTTCGATGCGGCTGTTGGTGCACGAGCCGATGAATACCTTGTCGATGGATACGTCGCTGATGGGCTTGCCCGGCGTGAGCGCCATGTAGGTCAGGGCGCGTTCGATGGCGTCGCGCCGGGCGGCGTTTTTTTCCTGCTCGGGGTCGGGCACGCGGGCGTCGATGCCCAACACCATTTCAGGGCTGGTGCCCCAGGTGACTTGGGGCGCGATTTGCGCCGCGTCCAGTGTGACTGTGGCGTCAAACCGGGCGCCCGGGTCGGAGTGCAGCGTTTGCCAGTAGGCGCTGGCCTGCTGCCATTGCGCGCCGCCGGTGAATTGGCCGCTGGCCGCGTCGGTGCCGGGGGCCAGCAGCCGGCCTTTGAGGTATTCGATGGTTTTGCCGTCCACGGCCACCAGGCCAGCGCGCGCGCCCGCTTCAATGGCCATGTTGCAGACGGTCATGCGGCCTTCCATGCTGAGGGCGCGGATGGCGTCGCCAGCAAATTCAATGGTGTAGCCAGTGCCGCCCGCAGTGCCTGTTTTGCCGATGATGGCCAGCACAATGTCCTTGGCGGTGACGCCGGGCGCGGCCTGGCCGTTGACTTGTACCAGCATGTTGCCAGCTTTTTTGGCCAGCAGGGTTTGCGTGGCCAGCACGTGCTCGACCTCGCTGGTGCCAATGCCGTGCGCCAGCGCGCCAAACGCGCCGTGGGTGCTGGTGTGGCTGTCGCCGCAGACAACGGTCATGCCCGGAAGGGTGGCGCCGTTTTCCGGGCCGATGACGTGCACGATGCCCTGGCGCGGGCTGAGAAACGGGAAGTACGCGGCAGCGCCGGTGGCGCGGATGTTGCGGTCGAGCGTGACGACCTGTTCGCGGCTGATGGGGTCGGCAATGCCGTCCAGCCCCTGCTCCCAGCCGGTGGTGGGGGTGTTGTGGTCGGCGGTGGCGACGATGGAGCCAACGCGCCAGACCTTGCGGCCCGCCGCGCGCAGGCCCTCAAAGGCCTGCGGGCTGGTGACTTCGTGCACCAGATGGCGGTCGATGTAGAGCAGGGCGGTGCCGTCCTCTTCGGTGCGGACGACGTGCGCGTCCCAGAGTTTGTCGTAAAGGGTGCGGGGTGTGGCTGGCGTGTTGGTCGTGGGCATGGTTGCGTGATATGAAGTGGGGTTGATTTTTGGTGCTGGATTTTTTCTGGCAAAAATACTGGTTTATGGACAGTGGTGCTGCACCTTGGAGCGGGTATTTGGGGCTTCAGGGAAGTTCTGATTGAAATATTTGTCATTGCGAGCGCGAGCCGAAGGCTTGGCGGCAAAGCAATCCATGGGCCACATGGTGGATTGCCACGGGGCCTTGCCCCTCGCAATGACGGTTTATCAGATGTTCCTTGGGGTTTGATTTTGAAATAATGATGATACCCGGGCCGGAATGCATTTCACGCTTTGTTTTTGGGTTCATGGGTATATTCCTGGAAAATGGCTGCATCAGGTTTCATGAATCAGGCGGGTTGGGGACAGATGCTTTCGGCGCGCCGCAGGTGCGCGACCAGAAGTTTCGCCGCCGCAGGCAGTGTATCAAAGTCGCGCGCCACAAGCCGCAAATCGCGCCGCGCCCAGTCGTCGGCCAGCGCGATGGCCGTCAGGTTGCCAAGCCCTTGCAGCAGTGCAAAAGCGCCGTCTGGCAGTACGCCGATGCCCAGGCCGTTGTCGATCATGCGGCACATGGCGTCCAGTCCGCGCACCTGGATGCGCTGGCGCAGCGCTTTGCCAGAGCGCGCGGCGGCCTGGTGCAAGGCCGCGCCAATGCTGCTTTGGTTGTGCAGGCCCACGATGTCGTGCTCCAGCGCCTGCGCAAAGAATATCTGTTTGTGCGCGGCCAGCGGATGGTTGCGGGGCGCAACCAGTACGAGCGCGTCGCTGCGGTAAGGCAGGCTGACCAAGCCGCCGCTGCCGCCGCTGGCGGCAGGTTGCGCGGGCGCGGTTGCCGCCGCCGCTGCGCAGATGCCGATGTCGGCAACGCCTTCTTGCAAGGCGCGCAGCACATCGGCGCTGATGTGTTCTTCAAGATCGATTTTGACGGATTCGTGCTGCCGGGCAAAGGCGCCCAGGTCGCCGGGCAGGAATTGCAGGATGGCCGAGATGGTGGCGTGGATGCGCACGTGGCCGCGCACGCCATGGGCAAATTCGCCCAGTTCGTTTTGCATGCGCTGCAACCCGTGCAGGACGCCGCGGGCATGGTGCAGCACGCTTTGGCCCGCGGCGCTCGGGCGCACACCCCGCGCGTGGCGCTGTAGCAGCGGCGCGCCAAGCGCCGTTTCCAGATCGGACAGCCGCTTGCTGACGGCCGATGCGGCGATGCGCTCGCGCTCGGCGGCGCGGCCAATGCCGCCCGATTCGCACACCGCCACAAAGAGCCGGAGCGTTACGAAGTCGATGCGTCGCAGAAGGTTGTGCTCAAAGGTCACGCTGCAATTCATTCTCTGTTGACGATGCCTGATTGGGATTCTCCTGCTAAAACCGGGTTTGTGACATCGTATTTGGAGATGGCTTTTGGCCATGTCGCGAAGGCTGCGCGCTGCTTTTCGGCTGCGGCAAGGCTTTGGGCTTTTTCGCGGGGCCAGCAAAAAACCCGCCAGCCATGGGGCGGGCGGGTTTTTGGAGAAACCGCGTCAGCAGCAAAAGGGCTTTGCGCCGCGCCTTGCCGGTTGTGTCGCCACGGCTGGCAAGGCGGCGCTGGCTGCGGCAGCGCGCGCGTCAGGGGATGTTGCGGCGCGCGGGGCCGACAAAGAGTTGGCGCGGACGGCCAATTTTGTATTCGGGATCGCCGATCATTTCGTTGAGTTGGGCAATCCAGCCCACGGTGCGGGCCAGCGCGAAGAGGCCGGTGAACAGCTTGACGGGGATGCCAATGGCGCGTTGCACGATGCCGGAATAAAAGTCCACGTTGGGGTAGAGCTTGCGCTGGACGAAGTAGTCATCTTCCAGGGCGATTTTTTCCAGCGCCTTGGCCAGGGCGAACAGCGGGTCTTTTTCAAGCCCGAGTTCCTGCAACACCTCGTTGCAGGTTTCCTGCATGAGTTTGGCGCGCGGGTCGTAGTTCTTGTAGACGCGGTGACCAAAGCCCATGAGTTTGACGCCGGAGTTCTTGTCCTTGACTTTTTCCATGAATTCGCCCACCTTGGCGATGCCGCCCATGGCCTGGATTTCTTCAAGCATGTTCAGGCAGGCCTCGTTGGCGCCACCGTGCGACGGCCCCCACAGGCAGGCCACGCCAGCGGCGATGGCGGCAAACGGGTTGGTGCCGGAGCTGCCGCACAGGCGCACGGTGGAGGTGGAGGCGTTTTGCTCGTGGTCGGCGTGCAGGATGAAGATGCGGTCGAGCGCCTTTTCAAGCACGGGGTTGACTTTGTATTCCTCGCACGGCGTGCCAAACATCATGCGCAGGAAGTTGCCGGAGTAGCTCAGGGCGTTGTTCGGGTAAACGTAGGGTTCGCCAACGCCGTATTTGTAGGCCATGGCCACCAGTGTGGGCATTTTGGCGATGAGCTGGATGGCGGCAACGTCACGGTGCCGGGGGTTGTGGATGTCGGTGCTTTCATGGTAGAAGGCCGACATGCCGCCAACCAGGCCCGTCAGTACGGCCATGGGGTGCGCGTCGCGCCGGAAACCGCGCAGGAAGAATTGCATTTGCTCGTTGACCATGGTGTGGCTGTTGACGAGCTTGTGGAATTTGTCGCGCTGCTGCGCGTCTGGCAATTCGCCATAGAGCAGCAGGAAACAGGTGTCGAGGTAGTCGCATTTCTGGGCGAGTTGTTCGATGGGGTAGCCGCGGTAGAGCAGTTCGCCCTTGTCGCCATCGATGTAGGTGATGGCCGATTCGCAGGACGCGGTGGACAGGAAGCCCGGATCGTAGGTGAACATGCCGGTTTGCCCGTAGAGCTTGCGGATGTCGATGACATCCGGCCCCATGGTGCCGTGGTAGATGGGCAGTTCAACGTCGGGGCTGCCGTTGGTAAAGGACAGCTTGGCTTTGTTTTCTGAGGCTTTCATCGCTTGGCTCCTGTGTATCTCTGTGTTGATGTAAATGGTGTTGAATGATGATCGGCGGCAATGCCGCCGGGCGATGGCTTGGGTCTGGTCAATGCCGCCAGAGGGGGGACAGGGAGCGATCTCCCTTTTCTGGCGGCAATGGGCCAAGGCCCACAAAAGGCAAAGGGTATCAGGGCCTGATTAGCCCCAGAACCTCAAGTGCTTCTGGGCAATCCAGATTGCCGGTTGGCTTTTTGCGTTTGAGCAGCAAATCCAGCAGATCATGGTCGTCAAGTGCTATTAGGGCTGACAGACCTTGCATTTGGCTAACAGTGAGGTTACTGCCGTGGCGCGCGAAAAAACGCTCCAGCAGCAGGTCGTTTTCGAGCAGGCCGCGCCGACAGCGCCACCTGAGTTTGCTCAGGGCGCGCGCGTCGATGCGGGTCGGGGCGGCGGTCGTCATGCGGCAGAGGCGGCGGGCTGGGTTGCTGGCGCGGGGCGTTCAGACGGCGCGCCGGAGCATCAGTTCCTTGATTTTGCCGATGGCCCGCGTGGGGTTGAGTCCCTTGGGGCAGACGTCGACGCAGTTCATGATGGTGTGGCAGCGAAACAGCCGGTACGGGTCTTCCAGGTTGTCCAGGCGCGCGCTGGTGGCCTGGTCGCGGCTGTCGGCGATGAAGCGGTAGGCTTGCAGCAGGCCGGCGGGGCCGACGAATTTGTCGGGGTTCCACCAGAAGCTCGGGCAAGAGGTGGAGCAACTGGCGCACAGGATGCATTCGTACAGGCCGTTGAGTTCTTCGCGCTCTTCGGGCGATTGCAGGCGCTCGCGCGCCGGTGGCGGCGTGTCGTTGACGAGGTAGGGCCTGATCGATTCGTACTGGTTGAAGAATTGCGTCATGTCGACGATGAGGTCGCGCACCACGGGCAGGCCGGGCAGGGGTTTGAGCACGATCGGATCCTGGAGCGTGCGCAGGTTGGTCAGGCAGGCCAGGCCGTTTTTGCCATTGATGTTCATGGCGTCAGAGCCGCATACGCCTTCGCGGCAGGAGCGCCGGAACGAGATGCTCGGGTCCTTGGCCTTGAGCTTGATGAGTGCGTCCAGCAGCATGCGCTCGTGGCCGTCGAGTTCAAGCTCGATGGTTTCCATGCGCGGCTTGCTGCCGGTGTCGGGGTCGTAGCGGTAGATTTTGAAGATTCGTTTTTGCATGGTTGCTGGTCTCCTCGGCCCGGTCAGAATGTGCGCACCTTGGGCGGTACGGTGTCGGCGGTGAGCGGTTTGACGCGCACGGGTTTGTAGCTCAGGGTGTTGCTGGCCGAATGCCAGAGGGTGTGTTTCATCCAGTTGGCGTCATCGCGACCAAGCGGGGCGACGGGATCGTCGGCGGGTTTTTCATAGTCGACGACGGTATGGGCGCCACGGCATTCCTTGCGCGCGGCAGCCGATACCATGGTGGCCTGGGCGACTTCGATCAGGTTTTCGACTTCAAGCGCCTCAATGCGCGCGGTGTTGAATACCCTGGATGTGTCGGCCAGGCCGATGTGTTTGGCGCGTTCGCGCAGCGCGGCGATTTTTTTCACGCCTTCGTCCATGATGGCCTGGGTGCGGAATACGGCGGCATGCGTTTGCATGGTGGAGCGGATGTCGTTGGCGACGGCTTGCGCGTATTCGCCCTCGCGCGCGTTTTCCAGTTTGTTGATGCGCTCAAGCGAGTGGTCAGCAGCGCCAGCGGGCAGCGGCTTGTGACTGGTGCGCTTGTGGAATTCGACAATGTGGTTGCCCGCCGCGCGGCCAAATACCAGCAAATCGAGCAGCGAGTTGGTGCCCAGGCGGTTGGCGCCGTGCACGCTCACACAGGAACATTCGCCCACGGCGTACAGGCCGTTGACGATTTTGTTGTCGTCGCCATCTTTCTGGATGACCACCTGGCCATGCAGGTTGGTGGGGATGCCGCCCATCTGGTAGTGGATGGTGGGCACCACGGGAATGGGTTCCTTGGTGATGTCGACGTTGGCGAAGTTGACGCCGATTTCGTACACCGAGGGCAGGCGTTTGTGGATGGTTTCGGCCCCCAGGTGGTCGAGCTTCATCAGCACGTAGTCCTTGTTGGGGCCGCAGCCGCGGCCTTCCTTGATTTCCTGATCCATGGAGCGCGAGACAAAATCGCGTGGCGCCAGGTCTTTGAGCGTGGGCGCGTAGCGTTCCATGAAACGCTCGCCCTCGCTGTTGATGAGGATGGCGCCTTCGCCCCGACAGCCTTCGGTGAGCAGCACGCCCGCGCCAGCCACGCCGGTGGGGTGGAATTGCCAGAATTCCATGTCTTGCAGCGGCACGCCCGCGCGCGCGGCCATGCCCAGGCCGTCGCCGGTGTTGATGAAGGCGTTGGTGGACGCGGCAAAAATGCGTCCCGCCCCGCCCGTGGCCAGCAGCACGGTCTTGGCGTGCAGCACGTAGAAGTCGCCGGTTTCCATTTCGATGGCGGTAACGCCCACCACGTCGCCATCGGCGTCGCGAATCAGATCGAGCGCCATCCATTCCACGAAAAAGGTGGTGCGGGCCTTGACGTTTTGCTGGTACAGCGTGTGCAGCATGGCGTGGCCCGTGCGGTCAGCCGCGGCGCAGGCGCGCTGGACGGGCTTTTCGCCATAGTTGGCGGTGTGGCCGCCAAAGGGGCGCTGGTAGATGGTGCCGTCGGCGTTGCGGTCGAACGGCATGCCCATGTGCTCCAGGTCGTAGACGACGTTGGGCGCTTCGCGGCACATGAATTCGATGGCGTCCTGATCGCCCAGCCAGTCGCTGCCCTTGATGGTGTCGTAGAAGTGGTAGTGCCAGTTGTCCTCGTTCATGTTGCCCAGCGACGCGCCCACGCCGCCTTGCGCGGCCACGGTGTGCGAGCGCGTGGGAAACACCTTGGACAGCACGGCCACGTTCAGGCCCGCGCGGGCCAGTTGCAGGGAAGCGCGCATGCCGGAGCCGCCCGCGCCCACGATGACGACATCAAATTTGCGGGTCGTGACGTTCTCTCTGATATAGCTCATGATGTTTTGTGTATGGATTTTTGTTGGGAGTGCGGATGCAAGGAAGAGGGGGCACAAAGCGGGTGCGGCGGCCTACAGGCGCCACAAGACCTGGATGGCCCAGCCCGCGCAGCCGATGAGCCAGACGATGCTCGCAACATGCAGCGCCAGGCGCAGCCCGACGGGTTTGACGTAGTCCATCCAGATGTCGCGCACACCAATCCAGGCATGCCAGGCAATGGCGACGATCATTGCGAAAGTCAGTGTTTTCATCCACTGCGCGGAAAAGATGGACGCCCAGCGCGTGTAGTCCAGCGGGCCTGTGCCAAGCAGCACTTGCGCGAGAACAACCAGCGTGAACAGCGCCATGAGAATGGCGCTGGCGCGCTGCACCAGCCAGTCGCGCAAACCGTAGTGCGCGCCGACCACCGTGCGTTTGGAACCGTAATTGACAGCCATGGGTATGAGTCTCCTTGAATATTCGGGTTGCGGGTCTTACCAGAGGCCAAACAGCCTGGTCCCGAGAAGCAGTGTCAGCAGCAGGCTGACGGCCAGTGTGGCCAGCGCCGAGCTTTTGCCAAACTCCTTGCTGGCCGTGTGCGTGGCGTCCATGTACAGGTGGCGGATGCCCGCGCACAGGTGGTGCAGGTAGGCCCAGATGAGCGCCAGGCAGACCAGTTTGACGAGCACGCCGGGAATGATCCAGATGCCAGCGGTAAAGGCCGCTGTGAACTGGTCGTAGGAAAGTTCGGATGTGAGCGATTTGTCCAGCAGCCAGACCAGAAATGGCAGCAGGACAAAAAGCAGCGCGCCACTGACGCGGTGCAGTATGGACACCCAGGCGGCGGGCGCCATGCGGTAGGTTGGCAGATCGGCCAGCGCGTTGATGTTGCGAAATTCGGGGCGTTTTTGGGCGGCTTCGCTCATGGGGACTAACTCTTTCGTGGAAGGTCTCTCGGGTGACGTGTGACGTCGTTGTTGTCGGCGCTACTGGCCGGATTCTATTGCAAGGCATCGGCCCGGGTTGGCGCGGCGCGCGCGTGCGGCCATAAGAGCCAATGCGTCGTCGCAGCCGCTGCTTGCGCAGGAATCAACCCAGATGGTTGCGGTAGTGGTGTGCGTCTGTGCGGTAAAGCCCGCGGCGGTACTCCATGGGAATGTCGTTGTAGGTGTAGGCCACGCGCTCGACACTGAGCAGCGGCGTGGCGGTGTCAACTGCCAGCAGCGCGGCCTGCGCGGCGTCGGGCAAAACGGCGCGCAATTTTTCTTCGGCGCGCACCATGCGCACGCCAAACTCGGATTCAAACAGGGCGTACATCGGGCCGTGGTAGTCGCTCAGGCGCTCGGCCGTCAGGCCCTTGAAGGGCGTGCCGGGCAGCCACAGGTCTTCCAGGATGGTGGGCACGTTTTCAAAGCGCAGCACGCGGCGCGCTTGCAGCACCATCTCGCCGGTGTGCAGATGCAGGGCGCGGGCCACCTCGGCGCTGGCGCGCAAACGCCTGCATTCAACAATCTTGCGCTGCGCCGGGCCTTCGCCCTGCGGGGTGTGCGCATCGGGCACCAGGCGCAAGAAGCGGTATTGCACGTGCTGCTCGGAATGCGTGGCGACAAAAGTGCCGCGCCCCTGCCTGCGCACCAGCAGATTGCCAGCGGCCAGATCGTCGATGGCCTTGCGCACCGTGCCCTGGCTGACGCGGTAGCGCGCGGCCAGTTCCATCTCGCTGGGAATGGCCTCGCCCGGCTTCCACTCGGCCTGTTGCAGGCTTTGCAGCAGCAGCGCCTTGATTTGCTGGTAAAGCGGGCTGAACGCGGGCGCGCCGCCCGCTGCCGTTTCGGCGGGAGAGTCGCTGGCGCCGCTGCCGGAGGCCGGCTCGGTTGAAAGGTTTTCGGTGTTCATGCGACTGGCGGCTTCTGGCGGCAGGCAGTGTGTGCTGCGTGCGCTGCCAGAAAGCCGCGTCAATGATAGACGATGATCTGGGCCGAAATCATATCTTATATAAAACATAAGAGCAATTGCCAAACGCCGCGTTCACGGATACACTTGCAGGCTCTGAACCGGATTTTTCCGGTGCGCGCGCGTCGTGCCGCTGGCAGTACAAGGCGGCGCGGGCAAGTTTGCCTGGCTCGGCCACAGGCCGGGCGGCACTTGCGCACACCGGGTGGTCAGTTACCCTTTTGCAGCCCTTTTTTGGAGAATTTGATGAGCAAGAAGCCCGTTCGTGTCGCCGTAACCGGAGCCGCTGGCCAGATTGGATACGCGCTGTTGTTTCGCATTGCCTCTGGCGAGATGCTGGGCAAGGATCAGCCGGTGATTTTGCAGTTGCTGGAAATTGCGGATGAGAAAGCGCAAAAGGCGCTCAAGGGCGTGATGATGGAGCTGGAAGACTGCGCTTTCCCGCTGCTGGCGGGCATGCAGGCGCACAGCGATGCGGTGGGCGCCTTCAAGGACGCCGATTACGCGCTGCTCGTGGGCGCGCGTCCGCGCGGCCCCGGCATGGAGCGCGCCGATCTGCTGGCCGCCAACGCGCAAATCTTCACCGCGCAGGGCAAGGCGCTCAACGCCGTGGCCAGCCGCAACGTCAAGGTGCTGGTGGTGGGCAATCCGGCCAACACCAACGCCTACATCGCCATGAAATCGGCCCCCGATCTGCCCGCCAAAAACTTCACGGCCATGCTGCGCCTGGATCACAACCGCGCGCTCAGCCAGATTGCCGCCAAAACTGGCAAGCCCGTGGCATCCATCAAGAAACTGTGCGTCTGGGGCAACCACTCGCCCACCATGTACGCCGACTACCGCTTTGCCACCATCGACGGCCAATCGGTCAGGGACACCATCAACGACCAGAACTGGAACGAAAACGTGTTCCTGCCCACGGTGGGCAAGCGCGGCGCGGCCATCATCGATGCGCGCGGCCTGTCTTCGGCGGCATCGGCTGCCAACGCCGCCATCGATCACATGCGCGACTGGGCCTTGGGCACCGGGGGCGAATGGGTCACCATGGGCATTGCCTCGCAAGGCTGGTACGGCATTCCCAAAGAGGTGGTGTTCGGCTTTCCTGTGATCTGTGAAAACGGCGAATACAAAGTGATCGAGGGTCTGGAGATCGACGCCTTCAGCCAGAAATGCATCGACAAGACGCTGGCCGAACTGGAAGGCGAAAAAGACGGCGTCAAGCACCTGCTCTGAACCGCGCAAGGCAGTCAAACACCGGAAAAGGAGTCGAGTGTGTCAAAAAATATCGATGTTGTGAGTTCGTACTTCAAGGCTTTGGCTGGTGGCGATCACGTGGCGACTGCCGCGGCCTTCGTCGATGATGTCGTTTGGCACCAACCAGGACACAGCAAGTTGTCTGGCACTTTCACCGGCAAAGGGGCGGTTTTCGCACACCTTGGCGATTTCGGAAAACTCAGCGGCGGAACCTTCGCAATCGACAACATTTCCTATGTCACGGACAACGGCGATCTGGTGGTCGCCGCGACCCATTTCAAAGCGGAAGCTCGTGGCAAATCGCTGTCGATGCAAGGCATTGATCTGTTTCGCATCAAGGATGGAAAAATTGCCGAGGTCTGGCTGTTTTCCGAAAACCAGAGCGAGGAAGATGCGTTCTGGAATGAGCTGTCAGGGAACGCCTGAGGCTTGTTTCGATACGCCGAACTTCTGAGCACACAAGGCAGCGCGCGCATGACACGGCAGCACCCGCGTGAGGTACTTCTGGGCGCCCAGGCCGCCGCCGGGCTGCTGCCCGTGTGCGACCATTACAGCGGCTCGGAAGCGCGCATGCGCAAGAGCTTGCAGTTGCAGCGCGAGATGACCGAGGAATTCGGCACTTGCGTGTTCGACTGCACGCTCGACTGCGAGGACGGTGCCGCGGCTGCCGCTGGCGGCGAGGCCGAGCACGCGCTGCTCATCACCGAGTTGGCGCTGTCGGCTGCCGATGGCGCGCGCGTGGGCGTGCGCGTGCATCCGGTCAGCCATTCAGCATTTGAAAACGACGTGACCACCATCGCGCGCAACGCCGGGCAGCGCCTGGCCTACCTCATGATTCCCAAGGTGGAATCGGTCGAGGACGTGGTGCGCGCCGAAGCGGCGCTGCTTTCGGTCTACCCCCGGGGCCTGCCGCTGCATGTGCTCATTGAATCGCCCGCCGCGGTGCGGCACGCCTTTGACATCGCGGCCCATCCGCGCGTGCAGTCGCTGAGCTTTGGCTTGATGGATTTCGTGTCGGCCCACGCGGGCGCCATTCCCGCCGAGGGCATGGGTGCGGAAGGCCAGTTCACGCACCCGCTGGTGGTGCGCGCCAAGCTTGAGATTGCTTCCGCCGCGCACGCATACGGCAAAGTGCCCTCGCATTCGGTGGTCACCGAGTTCAGCGACGCGCAGGCCGTGCGCCAGGCGGCCCGGCGCGCGGCGCGGCAGTTGGGCTACACGCGCATGTGGAGCATTCACCCCAACCAGATCCGGCCCATTGTGCAAGCGTTTGCGCCCGATGAGCGGTTGCTGGAACAGGCAGCCAGCATTTTGTTGCAAGCCGAGCAAGCCAGTTGGGCGCCCATTGCCTGCAAGGGCGTTCTGCACGATCGCGCCAGTTACCGCTATTTCTGGCAGGTGCTGGAGCGTGCCCGCGCTACCGGCTGCGCGCTGCCCGCCGAAGTGCCGGGGCGCTGGTTCTGAAAACCCGGGACTTCCAAAAAAGGAGATAAAGAAATGGCACATCTGGAGCAGTTTGTCAAGGATTACATCGAAGCCTGGAGCACAACAAGTCCTGATGACAGAAGACAACTCATTGAAAAAGTGTATTCGGCTTCGGCGGATTTCTATGCGGATGAACCTGGCGACGATGCAGTACACCATCACGGCTTGAAGGGGATTTTTGGCAATATTTCCCAGGTGAATGAGCGGCTCGTTGTCGGCGGCGGACTCGTCACGGAATGCACGGGGTTTTCAGAAAATCACGATGCGCTCAGAGTGACATGGCAAATGAAAGCGCCAGATGGCGATGTTGTTCTGAAAGGTATGAATTTTTTGCGGATTGATTCTTCCGGTAAAATCACGCGGGATTATATCTTCATCAATTGAGTGCGCTTACCATCGCAACTGCTTTTGTTCAACCGCATGGCGTTTGTTCGTATGAAACCCACCCAACCCATCGTGACGGCGGCCTGGTTTGCCTTTCTGGCGATCTGGCTGGCGTTGCCCGCGCGGGCGCAAACCGCGCCGCAGGCGGCCAGCGCCCAGAAAGCAGGCGTTGTTGCCAGCGGCAAGAAAACCACCGCTTCGGCGGCGGTCACCGCCCCCAGGCGCAAAAAATCTCCCGCCCGGCTGGTCAAGGCGGTCGAGGCGAACACCCCGGTGCAGTCGCTGGCCGAGCGGTTATCGGAGCAGGAGCTGGAAACCGCCCAGAAAATCCACATCGGCAAAATCCGTTGCGAACTGGGCAACGATTTGCAGATTTCCGCCGACGGCAAAAACCCCGGCTATTTCAACGTGGCCGTGGGCAAACGCCGTTTTTACATGCACCCCGTTGCCAGCCGCACGGGCGCCATCCGCATGGAAGATGGCCGCAGCGGCGCCATGTACCTGCAACTGGGCGACAAGTCCATGCTGATGGATCAAAAGCTGGGCCAGCGCCTGGCCGACCAGTGCCAATCCCCCGCGCAGCAGGTCTTTGCCGAGCAGTTGAAGACCAACCCGCCGCCCAACCTGCTTGAGGATTTGCCCCACAAATAAGCAAAAGCGCGCGCGTGCCCGGCGCATCGGGTTGCGCGCGCAGCCCAAATATGTTTTTATTGTTTCCGGCGGAGCCATCGGGCAGGCCGCCACAACCCGTTTCACCCACCCCACGCATTGTTATCAGGAGAAAAAAATGCTGAAAGCCTACCGCGAGCATGTCGCCGAGCGCGCTGCACTGGGCATTCCACCCTTGCCGCTGGATGCCAAACAAACCGCCGCGCTGATCGAGTTGATCAAAAATCCGCCTGCGGGCGAAGAGACCTTTTTGCTGGATCTGCTCACGCACCGCGTACCGCCGGGCGTGGATGACGCCGCCAAGGTCAAGGCCAGCTTTCTGGCCGCCGTGGCGCATGGCGATCTCAAGACCGCTTTGATCTCGCGCGCCAAGGCCGCCGAACTGCTGGGCACCATGGTGGGTGGCTACAACGTGCACCCGCTGATCGAATTGCTGGACGACGCCGAAATCGCAACCGTGGCCGCCAATGGCCTGAAAAACACCTTGTTGATGTTCGACTACTTCAACGACGTGGCCGCCAAGGCCCGCGCTGGCAACGCCAAGGCCAAAGAAGTGCTGCAAAGCTGGGCCGATGCCGAGTGGTTCACCAGCCGCCCCGAAGTGGCCCGCAAAATCACCGTCACCGTCTTCAAGGTACCGGGCGAAACCAACACCGACGACCTCTCTCCCGCGCCCGATGCCTGGAGCCGCCCGGACATTCCGCTGCACTATCTGGCGATGCTCAAGAACACACGCCCCGACGCCGCCTTCAAGCCTGAAGAGGACGGCAAGCGCGGCCCCATCCGTTTCATTGAGGAACTCAAGAAAAAAGGCCACCTCGTGGCCTACGTGGGCGACGTGGTGGGCACCGGCTCTTCGCGCAAATCGGCCACCAACAGCGTCATCTGGGCGACGGGGCAAGACATTCCGTTTGTGCCCAACAAACGCTTTGGCGGCGTGACACTGGGCGGCAAAATCGCGCCCATTTTCTTCAACACGCAAGAGGACTCCGGCTCGCTGCCCATTGAGGTCGATGTCTCCGGCTTCGGCATGGGCGATGTCATCGACATTTACCCCTACGACGGAAAAATCGGCAAGGACGGCAAAACCGTGGCCGAATTCCAGCTCAAAAGCGATGTGCTGCTCGACGAAGTGCGCGCGGGCGGTCGCATCAACCTCATCATTGGCCGCGCGCTCACCGCCAAGGCGCGCGAGGCGCTGGGCCTACCCGCCTCTACCGCGTTTCGCCTGCCCAAAGTGCCCAAAGACACCGGCAAGGGCTACACCCTGGCGCAGAAAATGGTGGGCCGCGCCTGCGGCCTGCCTGAAGGGCAGGGCATTCGCCCCGGCACGTATTGCGAGCCGCGCATGACCACCGTGGGCAGCCAGGACACCACCGGCCCCATGACGCGCGACGAACTCAAGGACTTGGCCTGCCTGGGTTTTTCCGCCGACATGGTGATGCAATCGTTCTGCCACACCGCCGCTTACCCGAAACCCGTGGACGCCAAAATGCACCGCGAGCTGCCGCCCTTCATCAGCAACCGCGGCGGCGTGGCGCTGCGTCCGGGTGATGGCGTGATCCACTCCTGGCTCAACCGCTTGCTGCTGCCCGACACCGTGGGCACCGGCGGCGACAGCCACACGCGCTTTCCCATTGGCATCAGTTTCCCGGCTGGATCGGGCCTGGTGGCCTTTGGCGCCGCAACCGGCGTGATGCCGCTGGACATGCCCGAAAGCGTGCTCGTGCGCTTCAAGGGCAAAATGCAGCCCGGCGTCACCCTGCGCGATCTGGTGCACGCCATTCCGCTCTACGCCATTCGGCAGGGCCTGCTCACCGTGGCCAAACAGGGCAAGAAAAATGTCTTTTCGGGCCGCATCCTGGAAATCGAGGGCCTGCCCGATCTGAAGGTGGAACAGGCCTTCGAACTATCGGACGCATCAGCCGAGCGTTCAGCCGCTGGCTGTACCATCAAGCTCAACAAGGAGCCGGTCATTGAATACCTCGAAAGCAACGTGGTACTCATGAAAAACATGATTGCCGATGGTTACCAGGACGCCAAAACGCTCCAGCGCCGCATCGAGAAAGTGCGCGCCTGGCTGGACAAACCCGCGCTGCTTGAAGCCGACAAGGACGCTGAATACGCCGCCGTCATCGAAATCAATCTCGACGAAATCAGGGAACCCATCGTCTGCTGCCCCAACGACCCGGACGATGCCAAAACCCTCTCCGACGTGGCGGGCACTCCGATTGACGAAGCCTTCATCGGCTCGTGCATGACCAACATCGGCCACTTCCGCGCGGCGGCCAAACTGCTTGGCGGGCAAAAAGACATTCCTGTGCGCCTGTGGATTGCCCCGCCCACCAAAATGGACGCCAGCGAACTGCTCAAGGAAGGACAATACGCCGCCTTTGGCACCGCGGGCGCACGCACCGAGATGCCCGGCTGCAGCCTGTGCATGGGCAACCAGGCCCAGGTGCACGAGGGCGCCACCGTCATGTCCACCAGCACGCGCAACTTTCCCAACCGTTTGGGCAAAAACACCAACGTCTTCCTGGGATCGGCTGAACTGGCCGCCATTTGCTCCAAACTGGGCAAAATCCCCACGCTGGCCGAATACCAGCAGGCCATGGGCATCATCACCCAGGACACCGCCAGCATCTACCGCTACATGAACTTCAACCAGATCGAGCAGTACAGGGAAACGGCGGACAAAGTGCAGATTTGACTTTGCACCCAAAAGACCAAAGGGCGCGGCGGCAAATGATGCCACCGCGCCCTTTGTGTTTTCTGGAAATGGCAGACAGGTCTTGCGGCCTGCTTGCCCTGCCCCGGTTGATGGTGGCTGCGCCGCCGCGCGCTTGTCGCCCTTATTGTTCGACGAACGCGCGTTCGATCACGTAATCGCCGGGAGCGGTGGTGTTGCCTTCGTGAAAGCCGCGTTTTTCCAGCACTTCGCGGATGGACTTGAGCATGGCCGGACTGCCGCAGAGCATGGCACGGTCGGTTTGCGGGTTGAGGTCGGGGATGCCCAGATCGGCGGCGAGGCTGCCGCTTTCGATCAGATCCGGGATGCGGCCCTGGCGCTCGAACGGCTCGCGCGTCACAGTGGGGCAGTACTTGAGCTGCGCCGAAACCATTTCGCCCAGAAGCTCGTGCCTGGGCAGCTCGTGGGTGATGTAGTCGCGGTAGGCCAGCTCGCTGACCAGGCGGCAGCCGTGCACGAGAATGACTTGCTCGAACTTTTCGTAGGTCTCGGGGTCGCGGATGATGCTCAGAAACGGCGCCAAGCCGGTGCCGGTGCCAAACAGGTACAGCCGCCTGGCGGGCAGCAGGTAATCGATCAGCAGGGTGCCCGTGGGCTTGTGGCCCACAAGGATCTTGTCGCCGGGCTGGATGTGCTGCAAGCGGCTGGTCAGCGGGCCGTCCGGCACTTTGATGCTCAGAAACTCCAGCACCTCCTCGTAGTTGGGACTGACGATGGAGTAGGCGCGCAGCAGGGGCTTGCCATCGACGCGCAGGCCGATCATGGTGAAATGGCCGTTGGAAAAGCGCAGGCTTTGGCTGCGCGTGGTGGTAAAGGAAAACAGGCGATCGGTCCAGTGGTGGACGGTCAGAACGGTTTCTTCGTCAAAGGCGGCCATGGCAAATAGGGGGAGGGAAGTCTGCCACGGCACGTGGCAGCGGATACTGCAAAAGGCATTTATTGTCGCACGGCCTGATGATTGGCGCGCGCAGCTTCAAAAGAGCAGATTCCTTTCCTGTTCGCCGCCATCGCACGCGCGGCGGCGCGCGGCACAGGCCGACGTTGTTTGCGGATGCGCCGCCATCGCATCGCGCGCGCCACGCCTCGCCGGGCGGTCTGAATGGCGCGCGGCGGGCAAAAGCAAGGCAGGCAGCGCCACACCAGCTGAAAGCTCTTGACCTCTCGATCCCCTTTCAGGCGGCGAGGGAGAAGCCGGCGCGCAGCGCCGCCGGGTGAGGGGGATGCCTGCGCTCCCGCGCCGCGCAGTCAGCATGGCATTGCATGCGACCTACCATTTCATTGCGAGTGCCCCGCCATGCCATTGCATGCGCATCGTCATTGCGAGCGCCGCAGGCCCGTGGCAATCCACTACTACTCCTATGCGCGTGCAAGTGCACCTCTTCATTGCCCTCGCCCCCATCCTCACTCCCCCGCCCTTCTCCACAAGTGGAGAGGGGCGCCTATTGCACCCTCCCCTTTGGGCAGGGATGGGGGAGAGTCAGAGGGGGAGGGAATATAAGAGTCTCCCTCGCCCCCTTTTAGGGGGAGAGGGTGGCGCGAAGCGCCGGGTGAGGTGTTTTGCCATGCAAAGCGCGGCGCCTGGATCGGCGTTGCACCTACCCTCTCTCGCCCCTGCCGGGGCACACTCTCTTAAGGGAGAGAAAGGAAGGCAGGCGGCAGCGCCGTCGAGAAAGGGTGCGGCAAAAATGGAAGCAGATGGATTGCCGCGTCGCTTCGCTCCTCGCAATGGCAAGCGTTTGGTTTGCGGAAGAAATCGCCGCCCGCTTTCCCGAATCCTCCCGCTGTGTAGATACCTATGCTTTGGGTGGGAAGGCGAGGCAATAGGCAGCGAGGGTAGGGCGGCCCGGCGGGCGGGGGCAAGCGCGTCATCTCTTGTGGTGGCAACGGTTGCGCCGCCGGTTGGACGAGGTACACTTGGGACAAGGCAGATTGCCAAGCGCCACCTGCACACCACACCATGAAGTCCACAACTTACATTTACGAAAATGACATGGGATGGGT
>JAISNB010000075.1 GCA_031276435.1 Burkholderiaceae bacterium
TGCAAAGAGGTCGCGCGCAACTTCCCGATGGCGCGCCTGGGCGCAATCGCCCCA
This sequence comes from Burkholderiaceae bacterium, assembly GCA_031276435.1. Lineage (GTDB taxonomy): Bacteria > Pseudomonadota > Gammaproteobacteria > Burkholderiales > Burkholderiaceae_C > Ottowia. The sequence continues at coordinate 55 of JAISNB010000075.1, forward strand.
AAACACGGGACGGACTTTGCCGTGCCATGGCGCTTGTGGCCCCGGGCCGGGCGTTCGGGATATGATGGATCGCCGCACGACCACCTACATTGATATTCACTGTTTCCGGTTTTTGGCACGGGTCTTTGGTTTTTTAAAGAGAGGAATAAACATGGAAAAGACAGTTATCGTCAGCGCAACGCGCACCCCCATTGGCAGCTACAACGGCGCGCTGGCCAGTTTGAGCGCCGTGAGCCTGGGCGCCATCGTTATCGCAGAGGCCATCAAACGCGCGGGCCTTGAGGCCGGGCAGATCGACGAAGTCATCATGGGCAACATCCTGCAAGCGGGCGCGGGGCAGAACCCGGCGCGCCAGTGCGCCATTCACGCGGGCATTCCGGATACCACGCCGTCGTATACCATCAACAAGCTCTGCGGCTCCGGCCTCAAGAGCGTGGAATTGGCGGTGCAGGCCATTGCCTGCGGCGATGTGGAGATCGCCGTGGCTGGCGGCATGGAGAGCATGAGCAACGCGCCCTATCTGTTGCCCAAGGCGCGCTGGGGTTACCGCATGGGCCATGGCGAGCTGTACGACACCATGATTGGCGATGCGCTCACCGACGTTTTCAACAAATACCACATGGGCATCACGGCTGAAAACGTCGCGGAAAAGCACGGCATCACGCGCCAGCAGCAAGACGAGTTTGCGCTGCGCTCGCAGCAACTGGCCAGCAAGGCCGTGGCCGACGGCACGTTCGACAAGGAAATCGTGCCAGTGACCATCAGCAGCCGCAAGGGCGACACGGTTGTCAAGCGCGACGAATACCCCAAGGCCGACACCACCATCGAGAGCCTGTCCAAGCTCAAACCCGCCTTCAAGAAAGACGGCACGGTCACGGCAGGCAACGCCTCTGGCATCAACGACGGCGCGGCCGCGCTGGTGGTCATGGCGGAAAGCAAGGCCAAGGCACTGGGCCTCAAACCCCTGGCCAAGGTGCTGGGCTACGCCAGTGCGGGCGTCGATCCCGCGCTCATGGGCCTTGGCCCCGTGCCCGCGGTCAAAAAAGCCCTGGCGCGTGCGGGCAAGACACTGGCCGAGATCGAATCCATAGAAGCCAACGAAGCCTTTGCCGCGCAGTTTCTGGGCGTGGGCAAGGAACTGGGGCTGGACATCAACAAAACCAACGTCACTGGTGGGGCCATCGCGCTGGGCCACCCGGTGGGCGCCAGCGGCGCGCGCATTCTGGTCACGCTGCTCTACGGCATGGCCGCGCGCGGCCAGAAACTGGGGCTGGCAACGCTGTGCATTGGCGGAGGCCAGGGCACGGCGGTGGTGATCGAGCGCCTGTAAATCGCCGCTGCGCCAGCAGCAAAAAGGCCGCTTTGCCCGAAGCGGCCTTTTTCATTGGTTGCGTGCGCACCTTATCGCGACGCCAGCGCCAGCCATCTGCGCCACAGCGGCCAAAGCAGATTGAGCGCCAGGCCGCACAACACCAGGGCCGCGGCCAGCAGCTTCCACGCGGGCATGGCCTCGCCCAGCGTCAGGGCGGCAGCGCCCATGCCAAATACGGGCACCAGCAGCGCAAACGGACTCACGGCGCTGGCGCTGTAGCGGCCCAGTAGCCAGGCCCACGCACCATAGCCAAACATGGTGTTGCCCACCGACTGCCACAGCACGGCGGCCCAGGTTGCGCCATTGGCCGCCTTCAGGCCGTCCAGCATGCGCGGCCAGCCTTCATAACAAAAAGACGCCACCAACAGCGGCGGCACCGCAAACAGACTGCTCCACGCCACATAAGCCAGCACATTGACGCGGCCAGCGGCGCGGCTTGCCATATTGCCCACACCCCAGGAAAAAGCCGCGCCCAGCGCCAGCAAAACACCCAATGCACTGGTCTGGCTGTCGCCACCGCTGCGGCTGGCAATCAGGGCCATGCCACCCAGGGCCAGGGCAGCGGCCACAACCTGATGGGGCCGCACGCGCTCGCCCGCAAGCGCCATCGCCAGAGCGACGGTAAAAAACACCTGTGCCTGAATCACCAGCGAAGCCAGCCCGGGCGAAATGTGGCGCGTCATGGCGTAAAACAGCAAACCAAACTGACCAACGCCTATGGCTACGCCATAAAGCGCCAGATTGCGCCATGACACCGTGCGCGGCCTGGGCAAAAAGAAAACCAGCGGCACTGCGGCCAGCGCAAAGCGCAGCGCGGCCAACAGCAACGGCGGCAATTGCGCAAGCGCGAATTTGATGACAACAAAATTGGTGCCCCACACAAACACCACGGCCAGCGCCAGCAAGGCGGCAAGCCAGGGCAGCGCGCCTGGTGCTGGCGCGCCGGTGGCGGCAGCGGCAGACTTCATGCGTGCGGCGCGGCTGGGCGCGGCAAACCCTGAAGCCGCAAATACGCTGCCATACGGGGCAAAGCGGTGTTCATGGGCGCTGCTCCAAAACAACAAAGGCGATGGCGTAAAGGGTCTCGTCGCTGATGGAAAGCTGCGCCCGCACAATGCCCACCGCGTCCAGCCGGGCTTGTAAAACCGCGTCCAGGCGAAAAGCGGGCTTGCCCAAAGCGTCGTGCGTCACCACGATGGCTGCGGGCAGGGTGGGCGGGCGCAACCCCGTTCCCAACGCCTTGCCCAAAGCCTCTTTGGCCGCCCATCGCTTGGCAAGAAAACGCCCCTGCTTGGCCGTGGCAACCCGCGCGAAATCCGCCCGCTCGGCAGGCGCTAGGATTTTTTCCAGCGCCGCCTCGCCATGCCGCCGATACAGGCGCTCCAGCCGCGCGACGGCAACAATGTCCGTGCCAATGCCGAACACCATCAGGCCGCCCCGCCCGCCCGCTGCCGCGTGGGGGCAACATGGCCGCCGATCCTGAGGCGCGCTGCCATCATGTTGGAACTCCTTTTTTCGCATTCGCCACAAGGGCGGCAATGGTAATACAGACTTTGGTGGCAGAGCGCCGCTGGTCACCGGCCTTGCGCGCGCGGGCATTTGGGTTGCGCCGAGCGTGTTGTCATCGCCCGAGGCCCGCTGGGCGGCTTGCCGCGGCAAGGCGTTGATGCGACGCGCGTTGCTTCCAGTGCGGGTAACATCTCCGGCTCGATTGTTTTTCTTCAGATACGGTGACGCCCATGGGCTTGAAGATTTGCGTGGCGCAGCTCAATCTGGTGGTGGGCGACGTGGCGGGCAACGCGCGCCGCGTGATCGATGCGGCGCACAAGGCTTACGCGCAGGGCGCGCGGCTGTTGCTGACGCCCGAGCTGTCGATTTGTGCCTACATCGCAGAAGACCTGTTTTTGCGTCCTTCCTTTATCGCGGCGTGCGATGCCGCCGTGCAGCAAGTGGCGCGCGAGACAGCGCCGCTTGCTGGCATGGTCATTGTGGTGGGGCATCCGGTGGGGCGCGATTGGCGCTCGCGCAGCCTGAACGTGACACAGCGCCACAATGCGGCCAGCGTGATCCGCGACGGTCAGGTGATCGAGACCTACGCCAAGCGCGAACTGCCCAATTACCAGGTGTTCGACGAACGGCGCTACTTTGTGCCGGGGCAGGACACGTGTGTGTTCCAGGTGGAAGGCGTGCGAGTGGGCTTGCTGATTTGCGAGGACGCCTGGTTTGATGAGCCGGTGCAATTGACGAAAGCCGCGGGCGCGCAGTTGCTGGCGGTCATCAATGCATCGCCCTTTCATGTGGGCAAAGGCTACGAGCGCGAAGCCATGATGGCCGCGCGCGTCAAGGCCTGCGGCCTGCCACTGGTTTATGCGCACATGGTGGGCGCTCAGGATGAAGTGGTGTTTGAAGGACACTCGTTTGCCGTCAACGCCGACGCCCAAATAGCGGGCCGCGCCCCGAGCTTTGAAGAATACCTGTACGAAGTGCAGGTTGACACGGCGCAATCGCCACCCCGGTTGCAGGCGCCAAGCTGGCCCGTGCGCGAGGACGATGCCGATCTGTGGGACGCCCTGGTGCTTGGCCTGCGCGACTACGTGGGCAAAAACGGGTTTCGCGACGTGCTGCTCGGGCTTTCGGGCGGCATCGATTCGGCCCTGGTGCTGGCCCTTGCGGTGGACGCGCTCGGCAAAGACAAGGTGCGCGCGCTCATGATGCCTGGACCGTACACGGCCAGCATCAGTCTGGAAGACGCGCGCGAAATGGCGCGGCGCATGGGCGTGCGCTATGACGAACTTGCCATCGCGCCAGCGTTCGATGCCCTCAAGGCGTCGCTGGCGCCGCTATTTGAGGGGCGCGGCGAAGACTTGACCGAAGAAAACATCCAGGCGCGCATTCGTGGCGTCATGCTGATGGCCATGTCCAACAAATTCGGCTCGCTGCTACTCACCACGGGCAACAAAAGCGAATACGCCACCGGCTACTGCACGCTTTATGGCGACATGTGCGGGGGCTTTGCGCCCATCAAGGACGTGGTGAAAACGGCGGTATTCAGGCTGGCGCGCTGGCGCAATGCCAACGACCCGTATCGCACCGGCGCCAACCCGATCCCCGAGCGCATCATCACGCGGCCACCAAGCGCCGAATTGCGCGACAACCAGACCGACCAGGACAGCCTGCCGCCTTACGAGGTGCTCGACGCCATTGTGGCGCGCTACATGGAAAACGACATGGGCATCGCCGACCTGGTGGCTGAAGGCTTCGACCAGGGCGACGTGGAAAAAGTCACCCGCCTCATCAAGCTCAACGAGTACAAGCGGCGCCAGTCGGCTGTGGGCACGCGCGTAACGCACCGCAGCTTTGGCAAAGACTGGCGCTATCCCATTACCAACCACTTCCGCGCCTGAAAACCCGTTGTGGGAGATTGCGTTGCTGCGGTGGCAGCGGCAGCAACGCAATCGGAATGGGTGCACATTCGCGTTGCGCGCATGAGGCGGTGGATTCCCGCGTCGCATCGCGCCTCGCAATGACTGGACTGCGTGCGCGTGCGGCGCGCGCATTCACCCAAGGGACGCGACGGGCAAAAAAAACCGCCCCACAAGGGCGGCCCTAACTTGCCATCAGGCGAGGAAAGTGAAGTTAAATGAACACGACGAGAATTCTACTTGGTTCCTGGCTTTTGGTTCATCTTGCGCGTGAAAAAACGCACAAACCACACCGCCATGACGATGACGAACACGATCACCGCCAGACTGAGCGCGCCGTAGTCGGTGAAAAACAGATCCTGAAACAGCTTCATGGTGTGGTTCTCCTTTTGTTTGCGGGTTGGACTCCAGCCCCGACTATGCGAGCATGCCTTGGCGGCGGCATTGATCGGTCTCAAACTTTGGCGCTGCCGGACCGCTCCGGTGTCGCTTGGGCGCGATAGGGGCGGCAAGAGGTTTTGATTTGCGTCAGAGTTCCCCGGAGCCGCACCCTAGTTGCCCGGGCGCAGGTACAGGCGGTCTGACCAGGTCGCCAGCCATTGCGGTTTGAAGGCCACGCAAACGGCGGCCACCATGCCGGTCATGAAACCGTCGCCCCAGGCCAGCAGCCAGCGGCCCACCAGTGCCAGATTGCCGTCCACGGACTGGAGTTGCTGCTGGCCGCCCAGCCACTGGGCGAGCACGCCAGAGGCAAAGATGCACAGCACGGTGCCCAGAAAGGCGCGGCCCAGAATGTAGACGAAGAGGTGGGGCCTGACGCAGCGGCGCAGCGCAATGCCAAGCAGGGTGGAAAGTGTTGCGGGCAGTACGCCCATCCACAGGGCCATTTCAGCTTGCGCGGCCCATGGCAGCGCCGCCAGTTGGCCCGCGATGAGCGCCACCACGCACAGCACAGGCACGGCCAGCGGCCAGCCGAGCACCAGTGCGATGAGGCACGCGCCCGAAAGCTGCAATTGCAGCGGCATGTGGTGCAGCCACGGCATGGCCCACAGCCATGGCGTGATGACCACCGAGGCCAGCAGGGGCGAGATGAGTCCGGCGTGCCGCAAGAGCCGCCAGGGTTTCATGGCCAGGGCCAGGGTGAGCGCCAGCGCCAGGGTGATGAGGGAGATGATTGTGTTCATCACGGCTTGTTGTTGCGGCGCGTGGAGCAAGGTGGCGGCGGATGTGCGGCGCTGACGGCAAACGGCGGGCAAAGAAAGCGGAACGGTGGCGTGCGCCGCGCGCGCGCCACGGGTCAGGCCGCTTCGGTTTGCGCGCTGGCGGGCGCTGGCGGCGTGCAGGCCGCGCTGCCGCAGCCGGTGATGGGCGCTTGCGGCAAGTGTTCAGGGTGCGCGATTTTGCCGCTGCCCGGGCTGTAGCCCACTTTTTGCAGATGGCCAGCCAGCGCGGTATCCATGGTGTCGGTGTGCTGGACGAACCAGACGCACAGCTCGCGCGTCATTTCGCGGATGGGTGTCAGATCGCCCGCCTGGCCCATGGCAAGCCCTTTGCGCAGCACTTGCAGCACCATGTGGTGTTGCGCGGTGTGGCAGTTGGCCGCCGCAAAATGCGTGGCCTGCATGTAGCGGTCTTCGGCGTCGAAATGCGCTTGCGTGTGCTCGATCAGCTTTTCCCAGTGCGCCAGCAAATCGGCGTCGGGCGCGGCCTCGACGATGGCCAGCAAGTCCACGAATTGCCGATGCACAGCGTCCATTTCAGGCACGTCCAGCAGCAATTGATCGGTCCATTCGAGTGTGGGCATGGGCAGCGTCCCTGTTGGCAAAACAGGCGCAGATTAACCGATCGCCCTGGCTGCCGCGTTGACCCACGTCATTGGCATGGACTTGCGCGCGGACGCTTGCGCGCCTCACAATGGCGGGGGCAGGGCGCTTCGCACGCGCAGGCGTTCTGGTTTTTCAATGAATTTTTCACACAAGGAGCGGTTTTCATGTTCAAACACATTCTGGTTCCAATTGATGGCTCACCAGCTTCTTTGCAGGCAGTGGACAAGGCAACAGGCATCGCCAAGGCGTTTGGCAGCCAGGTGACCGCTGTTTTTGTGATCGATCCGTATCCGTTTACCGGCGTCGGCGCGGACTTTGCCTATGGGCAGGATCAATACCTGAACGCGGCCACCGCAGAGGCCAACGAGGCAGCCGCGCAGGCGCTGGAGAAGTTCAAGACCGAGGGCGTCAATGCCAGCACGCGCGTGGTGCAGTCGCGCGCCATCTGGCGCGGCATTCTGGAAGCGGCTGAAAACGTGGGCGCCGATCTGGTGGTCATGGGATCGCACGGTCGGCGCGGGCTGGAAAAGCTGGTGCTCGGCAGCGTTGCGCAAAGCGTTCTGGCGCACACCACGCTCAATACGCTGGTGGTGCGTTCTGGCAACGGGGAAACGGCGTCGGCCTGACGAGCAACCGCGCTCTTTTTTGGGTGGCGGCTCGTCATCGCGGGCCGCGCAGTTTGCCTGCCGCCAATCAGCGGCGCAGACTCAGCGCCGCTTGTGGCCGCCGCTGGCGCTGGCAGGCGCCGCCGCTGGTGGCTCGATAAAAGCGGCGCGCGCGTTGAGCGCCTGATCGTAGCGGCGCACGATGCTGCCGCACACCAGATCGCACAGCTCGTGCACCGTTGGATCGGCAATGCGGTAATACACGCTGTTGCCCCGGCTCTCGCGGGCCACCAGGCCGTGCTGCGCCATCTGTACCAGATGGCGCGACGCGTTGGCCGCGCTGGAATCGACACGCAAGGCAATCTCGCCCACGCTCAGCTCGTCGGTGCCGATGATGTTGAGAATGCGCAAACGCATAGGCTCCGACAGCGCGCGAAAGTAACTGGCAACCTGTTCAAGCGCCGCGGCAGGAAGTTGGTCAAACGCAATCATCGCAATGGCTCCGCTGGGGTCACCCCAAGCCCTTGGGGGGAAGCCGTAGTTTATCTGTTCGCATGCTCTTTATTGCGTATTTGCATGTTTGCGTAATTGCGTTTACAATAGTCCGGCGCGCTTCACGCACGGGCGCGTTTTCTGCCCATGAAACATGGGCTTCAACACTCACGGAGAAACTGAAAGCATGAGCAAAAGCTACAAAGACATTGCCACCGAAACCGCCAACCACCTGGGAAAACTGCAAAAAGACATGCCCCAGGTCATCCAGGGCTTTCATGGCCTGGTGGGCGCGGCTGGCAAAGCGGGTGCGCTGGACGAAAAAACCAAGGAACTGATCGCTCTGGCGCTTGGCGTGGCCGCGCGCTGCGACGGCTGCCTGGCCTTTCACGCCCAGGCGCTGGTCAAACTGGGCGCCACGCGCGCCGAAGTGGAAGAAATGCTGGGCGTGTGCATCTACATGGGCGGCGGCCCGTCGATGATGTATGCCGCCTCGGCGCTGGCCGCATACGAAGAATTTGGCGGCCAAGCGGCTACCGCCACGGCAATCTGACAAAGCAAATGCCGCAAAGCGGTAGCGGGCGGCGCAAGGCCATCGCCTGAAAGCGCAGGGACTTTCCCAAGCGACAATGGCAGCCTTGCACGCCTCGCAAACCACGCGCTGGCTGGCGCGCAGCCGCCGGGCAGCGTGGTTGGTCAGCAAAACCAGAAAGCCCCTTGCATGCGCGCCGGACATTGTTTCACTGTGGAACTTGCACAGCCTTTCAATCAGGCCATGGAAACCTTTCGCAAAGCCTTGGCGGCGGAAGGATTTTGCCTCGTCAGCGAGGTGGATCCCAAAGCCGTCTTCACAGGCGGGATCGACATGGACGAGAAGCACGGGCCACAGCGCAAACTGCTTGGCATTTGCCACACACAACTGGCAAGCATGATGAGCACGGCTGAACCCGAAATGGCCGCCGTGCTGCTTGGCGGCGGCGTAGCCAGCCAGACGCCATCCGGACGCACCCGCTTTGCGCTGCAAGACCCGCTGGTCATTGCGGGCCAAATTGATGACATGCCCACCCGGCAAGCCTGCCAGCAGACGCACCAGTTGCTGCGCCGCGTTATCGACCGCCTGATTCTGATGGGCGATTGAGCAGAGGCGGCCTGCGGCCTTTTTGAAGGCGCGCGCAAGCGCGCTTCTGAATTTGAAGATGAAACCGGGCGCGCGGCACAGGCATCGCGTTGAAAAAACCTCAGGAACGCAGCGTATCTTTTCCGCAACCATGGCAAGGCGGAAAGCGCCAAGCCGAAGCAGGAACAAATTTTCAGCATGAAAATAGCTTCTACCCAAACAGGCGTCGCCATTCGCGTTGAACAGGGCGAACTGCGCATCCTCAACGAACTGGTACCTTTGTGATCGCAGCGTATCATCGAACTGGATTGCAGCGCGGCGGGCATGGCACGCAACCTGTTACCCCGATTGCACGCTGACCGGGCTGGAAGTAGACGCGACTCAGCATGCCCAAAATCTGGCAGCGCCCATCCAAGAGCGGCTGAGCTTTCTTTTGGCGGACGCGCAAAACATTCCATTTGCGGATGCGCAATTCGATCTGGTACTGATGTTTAAGTCTGTACTACATACTGCTGGACGCCATGGACAAAACACTGGCGCAAGTGCGCCGCGTACTGTGTTCGACAGCCTAGCTGTATGTGTCCGAACCCATATTCGAAGGCGCGCTGTTTTCATGCCCCATTCATGTCACGCTACTGCGCGTGGTTTAGATTCAAAAATCTAATTTAGCGTCAGCGCAAAGCCGAAACATGTATGTCATGCGTGCAATATTTCCGTTTCTTGCAATAGGTAAAAAGCAAGAAATAATTCCAGTCTTCGAACCATTTTGACAGATTGGAGAGAACGTGTGTTATTTTGCCCCCCCTTTCTTGCCTCTGCCAGAACTTCTGCTCATCAAAAGGAAGAGCAGGGAAAATGGCGATACATCCGCCGCCCCTGCTGCGTCAGTGCACATGTTGCAATATCTTTTTTGACTTGAAGTGGCATTGGCGCGAAACGGCAAATTTCGGAAAGGAGGAAGGAACCAGGATCAACCATATAGAATCTTGTATGTCCGGGCAAGCTGGCTTTGGGGCACCGCGCCCGCCACCGGGCGCGGCGGCGGGGCGCGGATGTTTTCAATGCGCGTGCTGGAATGTCTTGATGGCTGAAACCAGCAGGATCACGCCGAGCAGGGCGAGCAGCAGGCGCGTGGGGATCAGTCCCAGCAGCATGCCGCCCAGCGCCGCGCTGAGCACCGATCCAGCGGCCATCCACAGCCCCAGGGGGCGCTGCTGGCGCAGCACGGCAAAGGCATCGGATTTGGCGTAGCGCGCAAAGCCGACCAGCATGGTGGGCAGGCTGACCAGCAGCGAGAGGCTGCCCGCAATCTTGATGTCCAGCCCGTAGAGCAGCACGATGGCGGGGATCAGCAGTTCGCCGCCTGCCACGCCGAGCAGGGCGGCGACAACCCCGATCCCGAAACCGGCGATCACGCCCGCGGCAATGCGCGGCGCTCCAGCTGCCAGCAGCGGCGCGCCGCCGTCGTGGTGGCCTGCCCATGCCTGCGCCAGCATCACCAGCGCCAGTCCTGCCAGCAGCGCCATGATGGCGCGGTTGAGCCAATGCCGGGGCAGTTTGATGGCGTGACCGGCGGCCCACCAGGCGCCGACAAGGCTGCCCGCGAGCAAGTTGAGCGCCACATCCAGATGCGCTGTCCAAAGCGCGGGCGAGATGGCGCTACCCCGAAACAGCAGGGCGAACGCCACGACCACCAGACTCATGGCCTTGTTGAGAATGACCGCTTCCAGCGTGCCGAGCCGAAACAGCCCAACGAGCACCGGCAGCCGGAATTCCGCGCCGCCAAGCCCAATCAGACCACCCAGCGCGCCGATGATCGAACCGGCCAAAAAGCCTTGCCCGTTGCGCATACCGTCTTTTGCCGCCATGGCCACCTTCGCTTGTTTTCTGCGCGGGAATGAAAAAAGCCTGGCCTGAACAGGCAAGCGCCCAAGGCCGCCAACCGCAGGCTTTTTTTGCCGGTTCTGCTTGCCGTGGCAAGGGCGCGCGCGGGTTGGTTTGTGCGGGTGGCGGCACTCGCGCGGGCGGTGTGGCAAAGCTGCCCGCCCGCCGCGGGATTTTCGTGCAGGGCGGCGGTGGGCGGACTTTCAGGAAGACGTCACAGTTGCCGCTTGCAGGACTCAAAATGTTCCCGAAGGACTTCAAAAGCGGTCCGGACGCTCTCATCCATGACGCAATTCAGGACTTTTTCCGCTTCCTCCGCGCTACATTTTTCCTGCGCGTTCTCCTGTCCGGCGGCTTGCGCTTTTTCCTGGAATTCCGGGGTGCTGGTTTCTTGCCAACAGGCCTGGAATTTCTGGCGCTCCGCTTCCGGGAGCGTGGCAGAAAAATCATCGACCTCTTTTTTGAGGTTCGCTCCCTGCGCAATGGCTTCTTCGGCCTGCTCGTTGATCCAACTGGAAGCCATCCACGCGCCAACGCCCAGCAGCACGGCCAGTATGACAAGCCCGGCGAGCACAACGCCAAGAACGATTTTTGTGGTTTTGGTCATGCTAAAGTCTTCCTCTAAAAAAACATGGGGTAACGCCAGTGCTGCCGAGCATAGCAAAATTTTCAATGCGGCGTCATGCTTTTCGGTTGGTTTTCGCTTTCGCCATCGGGGTTTGACGACGCGCTTTGGCTGCTGGCTGCCGCGCCCGCGCTGGCGCTGGTGGCCGATCGCGCGTTGGGCGAGCCACCCGCGCGCTGGCATCCGGTGGTGTGGATGGGGCGCGCGCTGGCTTGGGCCGGGGCGCGGCTGGCGCCGCCAGCGGGCCAGTCGCAGGCAGCGGCCGCCGCTGATGGTGAGCGGCGGATTTTCCGGATCGCGGCGCTGGTTTGGTGCGTTATGGCGGCGCTGGTGGTTGTGCTGGCCGCCGCGTTGCAGTGCTGGATTTTGACGCAGCCCGCGTGGCTGGCGGCGCTGGCGCTGGGTTTGTTTTTGAAGCCGCTGCTGGCCTGGGCCATGCTGCATGACGAGGTGCTGGCGGTGGAGCGGGCGCTGGCGCATTCAGTGCTCGATGGCCGCGCGCGTCTGGCGCGGCTGGTCAGTCGCGATGTGCGCGCGCTTGACGCCAGCGGGGTGCGCGAGAGCGCGATTGAAAGCCTGGCCGAAAATCTCAACGATTCGCTGGTGGCGCCGCTGTTGTGGTTTGCGCTGCTGGGCCTGCCGGGGGCGGCGCTGTTTCGCTTTGCCAATACGGCCGATGCCATGTGGGGCTACCGGGGCGAGCGGGGCGGGCGCGACTGGACTTGGGCAGGCCGCTGGGCTGCGCGCGCCGACGACGCGCTGGCCTGGCTGCCCGCGCGCGTGACGGCGCTGCTGATTGCGCTGCCGGGTGGCCGGTGGCCGCGCGGCTTGCGGGCGCAGGCGCGCCTGACGCCTTCTCCCAACGGCGGCTGGCCCATGGCGGCCATGGCGCTGGCGCTTGGCGTGCGCCTGGGCAAAAGCGGCGCGTATACGCTCAACACGACAGCGCGCCCACCCGAGGCGGCTGATACGCTGCGCGCCTGCGCCGTGGGGTCGCGCGTGGCGCTGGCCGCCACGCTGCTGGCGTGCGCGGCCTTGCTCGGCTGGCTGGCTTTGGGGATGGCTGGCTGATGGCGGCTTTCGAGCACGGCGGGCCAGACGCGCTGGGCGTGGCCGCGCACGATTTGTCCACCAACGCCAACGCACTGGGGCCATGCCCGCTGGCGCTGGCGGCGCTGCGGGCGGCTGACGCCGCGCGCTATCCAGACCCGGCCTATACCCGCCTGAGCGCGCAACTGGCCGATTGGCACCGCGTGGCGCCACAGCGCGTGGTGCTGGCCGCCAGCGCCAGCGAATTCATCCAGCGCATCACACTGGCCGTGGCCCTGCTGCAACAGCGGTGCGCGGGCGTGTGGCTGCCTGAACACGCTTATGGCGACTACGCCCGCGCCGCGCGCGCGGCGGGTTTGGCGCGGGTAGCGCGCGCCGCCCAGGCCGCGCTTATCTGGGCGGCAGAGCCATCAAGCCCGCTTGGGCAGGCGCAAGCGAATCTGGCCGCGCAGGTAGCGGCTTTGCGCGGCGGGCAGACGCTGGTGCTCGATCAGGCCTACGAGCCGCTGCGCCTGAGCGGCGCACCCAGCCTGACGGACGACGCCTTGCCGCGCGTGTGGCGCCTGATCACGCCCAACAAAGCCCTGGGATTGTGCGGCGTGCGCGCGGCCTACGCCATTGCGCCGGGCGACAACGACGCGCAGCACACCGCGCGCTTGCTGGCGCGCGTGTGGCAAATGGCGCCGTCATGGCCCGTGGGCGCGCACGGCGTGGCGCTGCTGCAAGTGTGGGCCAGCGCGCCCGCGCAAACCTGGCTGGCCGAAAGCCGGGCCAGTTTGCGCAACTGGAAGGCGCGGCAAATCGAATGGCTGCAAGCCGATGGCTGGCAGATTGCGCCCGGCGCAGCCAATTTTTTGGTGGCCACGCGCGCCTCTTTCAGCGCGCTGCGGGTGCGCGCCCTGCTGGCCGCCTTGCGGCCTTTGGGCTTCAAGTTGCGCGACTGCGCCAGCTTTGGCCTGCCGGGCCACGTGCGCATGAGCGTGGCCGCGCCCAATGTGCAAGACGCGCTGCGCCACGCCTTGCGGACGCTGGCGCAAGGCAACGGCCCATTGGCGCAAGAAAACACGTGCCGCAAGGACCAACATGCGGCGCATTGCAAAGCGGTCGATGGCCCCATGGCATTGTTGAATTTGCGATAACCTGGGCAAATTTCTGAAGGGGTTGATTTTGTAAAAACAAGGCGCAAGGCACTGGTTTTTGTTTTTATCGCGCTCTCAGGCGTTTCTGGCGTGGAGTCTGATGAAAAGAATGGTACAGCCGCCGCCAATTTCCTGGTGACCACACACGCCTCGAAAAGAGTACTATTGGCGTAGCGGCTGCGCAAGCGGCAATCGTCAACACACTGGAGATCATGATGGACAAAAAGGCAAGGAATATTTTATTCAAGACCTATTGGAAAAATGGTTGGATAGACGACAGGGACAGAACAACCACAAAAGAGGATTTTGAATACGCAAAATCCAGGGGCTTGATGTTTGATAATATAAGCATAACGCACAATGAATGCATACATGAGATACTGGAAATTATTGAAAAAATATCCATTGAAAAAGTATCCCAAGCATTTCTAAGCAGTCTTTCCAACCGACGGCTTGATTGGCGGTCCAGCATCGCCTCTTATTCCATAGCAAAGCAACTGACAAACCATGAATACTCAAAAGCCGTAAGCGGCCATGGCTACAATGAAAATGGAGAAATAAATTACACTTCATATACCTGCGGCATATGCAGGGAATTAAAACATGGCATTTGGGGTTATGAAAAATATGTCAATGAGGATCTGAACGTATTGAATTTTGAGCGCATAAAATGGGGTGGAGTGCGTTTTGGTAAAATATTGTACACATTGTTTGATTTGAGAATGTTTTGCGCGGAAGAAATATCCGGACCAACCAGCGAGGATATAAACATATTAAAAAACATGTTGCAGACAATAGAAAGCAGTCAGCCCAATGATTATCCAGGCGCATTGGAAAAAAGGTTGTCCGGGTGTATAAAGTCAAGCAAAAACGAAAGGAAAGTGCTGATTGAAATAATGGCCTGCATAGAAATATTGAAACCTGGTTCATATGACAGGCCAACAACGGGGAGACATGATTGGAGATATGCCGAGTTCTGGCGGGGAGAAGATAAATACAACAAAGATGCGGTCAGAAAATATTTTGGAAAGTACCTGTGAATCAGGCAATAAAGTACAGCCTGGCTGGATCATTCTTTGGTTTTTCGCATGCTTTCAGGTGTGGAATCTGCCAAAATACCGGACGCGGCGGAACAAATCAGGCCGGTTGGCAGCACAAAATACCGTTGTGACAAATATGAATAGCAGAAATAGCCGTCCTCTCCGTTGCCACGCGGCGGTGCGCGCGCAAAGGCCGCTTGCATGAAGGCGCGCTGCGTGATGGTGCTTGGCACCAGCAGTGGCGCGGGCAAAAGCTGGCTGGCAACGGCGCTGTGCCGTTTTTACGCCAACCATGGCTTGAAGGTGGCGCCGTTCAAGGCGCAGAACATGAGCAACAACGCGCGCGTGGTGCCCGGCGCGGGCCATGCCGCCGCCACGTGGGGCGAGATCGGATCGGCCCAGTATTTCCAGGCGCTGGCCGCGCGCGCCACGCCCGATTTGCGCATGAACCCGCTGCTGCTCAAGCCCGAGGCCGATGCGCGCAGCCAGGTGGTGTTGCTGGGGCAAAGCGACGCGGCGCTTACAGCACTGCCGTGGCGCGAGCGCGGCGCGCACGTGTGGCCCCACATCGCCCGGGCGCTGGACGCGCTGCGCGCCGAAAACGACGTGCTGGTGATCGAGGGCGCAGGCTCGCCCGCCGAGATCAACCTGATGGACACCGACATCGTCAA
Organism: Burkholderiaceae bacterium; assembly: GCA_031276435.1. Taxonomy (GTDB): domain Bacteria; phylum Pseudomonadota; class Gammaproteobacteria; order Burkholderiales; family Burkholderiaceae_C; genus Ottowia. The sequence goes on from JAISNB010000075.1 coordinate 15,298, forward strand.
TCTGCGCGTGGCGCGCCACGCCAGCGCGCGCGCCCTGCTGGTGGCCGACATAGACCGTGGCGGCGCGTTTGCGCATCTGTACGGCACCTGGGCGCTGCTGCCGCCAGCCGATCAGGCGCGCATCAGCGGCTTTGTGCTCAACAAATTCCGCGGCGACGCCGGGTTGCTCGCGCCCGCGCCCGAACAACTGCGCCAGCGCACGGGCGTGCCCGTGGTCGCCGTCCTGCCCATGCTGTGGGGCCACGGCTTGCCCGAGGAAGATGGCGTGTTCGACGCGCGCGCGCCAAACCTGAATACCGGCGACCAAGGCCATGGGCGGGCGCGCCGCATCGCCATCGTGGCCTGGCCGCGCATCAGCAATCTGGACGAATTCCAGCCACTCAAAAACGTACCGGGCCTGCGCCTTGAGTGGGCGCGCGACGCGGCGGCGCTGGCCGCGGCAGACTGCATCGTGCTGCCCGGCAGCAAAGCCACCCTGGCCGATCTGGCGTGGCTGCGCGCGCGTGGCATGGACGCGGCCATTGCCGCGCACGCGGCCACAGGCGGCGCGGTGCTCGGCATTTGCGGCGGACTGCAAATGCTGGGCGAAAAACTGATCGACCAGCACGGCGTGGAATCTGGCGGCGCGCCAGCCGAAGCGCCGGGTCTGGGGCTGTTGCCACTGGTCACCGCGTTTGAGGCGCGCAAAACCGTGCGCCTGGCCAGCGCGCGCTTTGGCACTCTGGCGGCGGGGCCTTGGTCGGCGCTGTCGGGCGTGCCCGTGCGCGGCTATGAAATCCACTGCGGCCAGACTTGGCGAACTCCGGATGCAGCCGCCGCCGCTGCCACTGCCGCGCGCCCGGTCATGGACGCGCTGGCTTGGCAAAACGCGGCGGGCAACGTGCTGGGCGTGTACCTGCATGGCCTGCTCGAAGACGACGCCGTGCTGGCCGCGCTGTTTGGCGCGCAAGCGCCCCG
>JAISNB010000128.1 GCA_031276435.1 Burkholderiaceae bacterium
CCGAGCCGCTGCGGTAACGCTTGAGCGTCATGGTCACGTAGGCCACTTGCTGACCAGCCAGGCGCGCGTAGGTTACGCTGCCGTAACCATCGGCGCCGTGGCAGCGAAAGCAAACTTTCTCGTAGTAGACCTTGCCCTTCTGGATCAGTGCCGCGGGCGCCTTGGAAACCGTGGTCACGGGTTGCTTGTTGAAAAACCAGGCCGAGCCTACGCGCTCGTTCAGGTCCATGGCCTTGATCAGGCTCTCCATGAACTCGTTGCGCCGCTCGCCGCTGGCAAACTTTTGCATCTGGTTGAGCAGGTACACCGGATTCTGGCTGGCCAGGTTGGGCGTATCGTCGTGCGTGCTGTTGCCGTTTAGGCCATGGCAGTTTGCGCAGAAACCGGCCACGTACTCACCGGCCTTGTAGGCGCTGGCAGACAATTTGGGGTCGGCTTCCACCCGTTTGAGTTGCTCAAGCAACTGGGCATTGGTTGGATTCCTGACAGAAGACTGCGCCAGTGCTGCGCCAGCCATCAAAACGGCCGCTGTCCACAAAAAAACTGCCCGTATGCCGGAAAACGCATTCATGGCTTATTGGTTCCCTAATCACAAGTGTATTGGCCATTGTAAGACCTGATCCAGGCGCGTTTCGCGCACCCAAGCCGCGCCCTCAAGCGCGCGGCTCCCGGAAGAACAGCAACAAGCTTTCTTTACATCAGCGCCTCGGGGTGTTCGCCGCGCTCGTACACGACGTTGGCGCGCCCCACGATCAGCGGATCGAGCTTGCCGATCTGCACGATGTCCTTGCTGGTGTACGGCAGCTTGTGCAGCACGTAGCGCATGGCGTTGAGCCGCGCGCGCTTTTTGCAGTTGCTCTTGATCACGGTCCACGGGTTGTCGGCCGTATCGGTATCGAAGAACATGGCTTCCTTGGCGCGCGTGTAATCGTCCCACTTGTCCAGACTGGCCTTGTCGATGGGGCTGAGCTTCCACTGTTTGAGCGGGTGCGCCTCGCGCTCCTTGAAGCGGCGGCGCTGCTCGTCGCGGCTGACGCTGAACCAGAACTTGATCAAATGCAAGCCCGACTGCACCAGGTGGCGCTCAAACTCTGGCGCCTGGCGAATGAAATCCTGATACTGCTGATCGGTGCAAAAGCCCATCACGCGCTCCACCCCCGCGCGGTTGTACCAGCTGCGGTCGAACAAGACAATCTCGCCCGCCGTAGGCAGATGCTGCGCGTAACGCTGGAAATACCATTGCCCGCGCTCGGTCTCGGTGGGCTTGTCCAGCGCCACCACGCGCGCGCCGCGCGGATTGAGATGCTCCATGAAGCGTTTGATGGTGCCGCCCTTGCCCGCGGCGTCGCGCCCCTCGAACAAAATCACCACGCGCTGGCCGGTGGATTTGACCCAGCCTTGCAGCTTGAGCAACTCGACCTGGAGCTTGAACTTCTCCCTCTCGTAAACCGAACGGCGCAGCAAATTCTTGTAGGGGTAGCCGCCATCGCGCCAGTCGGGCGCCAGCTCCTCGTCGGGATTGGGCTTTTCCTGCCTGCCCGGACGGTCCGCACTGCGCAGGGCCTTGCGCAAAGCCTTGCGGTCATCGGAAGAAGCGCCCTCCAGAATGGCGCGCAACTCCTTGGCGCGCTCGGCCGGACTGGCCCCGTAATCGCCATCGACCACACGCAGTGCGGCGGAAATGAACTTGTCCTGGGCGGACACCGTCGCGCGCCGGGCCACGAAATTTTCAATCGCGCCGGGCGTCAGCGTGGGCGGCGTATCGCCCTTGCGCGCGGGACGCACCTCGTCATTCAGACTGGCCGGGCGTGGTCTTTTCCTGGCGACGGCCTTGCGCGCGGGCGCAGGCGCTTTGCGCGTGGCGGGCGCCGCGCTGGAACGCCCCGGACTGGATGATGTTTTTTGTGCTTTTGCCATGCTCTCTCCAAGTGTTGCATTCAGCCAGCAGATGCCACCCAAGCCTGCTGCCAAACGGAAAGCCCCAATGACCACCCCATCCGAGCAAGCGCAAACCGGCGTGACCCGCAAGACTTTCTGAAGCCCGCATTTTTACCCAAACCGGCTCAAACGTGCCGGAAGCCTGCGCAATGGCTTTTTGGAATGGCGCCAGCGCCCTCCGCTGCGCGCGCGAGCAGCGTTTGCAGGTGGCCGAGGGCGTGGCGCACGGTGGCGGCGCGCACGGCGGCGCGGTCGCCCGCAAAGCAGCGCATTTGGCTGTGCGTGTGGCCGGTGACGCACCAGGCAAACCACACTGTGCCCACGGGTTTGGCGGCGCTGCCACCGCCCGGGCCAGCGATGCCGGTTACGGCCAGGCTGACGTGCGCGCGGGCGTGCTCCAGCGCACCTTCGGCCATGGCGCGGGCCACGGGTTCGCTGACCGCGCCATGTGTTTCGATCAGCGCCGCGGAAACGCCCAGTAGTTCGCGCTTGGCGGCGTTGCTGTAGGTGACGAAGCCGCGCTCAAACCAGCCGGAGGCGCCGTCGGCGTCGGTGCAGGCGGCGGCAATCAGGCCGCCGGTGCAGCTTTCGGCTGTGGTCAGCAGCCACTGGCGCGCGCGCAGCGTGGCGGCAAGGGTTTGTACGAGGGGCGGCAGCGCGTTGGTGTTCATGCGGGCGGTGGTGGGTCCGGAGGGTTGGGTTATGCCATCACGCGCAGCCACAGTGCCAGCGTCAGCAGGGTGCAGCCAGCGGCGACCAGATCGTCCCACATGATGCCCAGGGCGCCGCGCGCGCCGGGGCCATGCAGTACGCGGTCGGCCCAGCGCACCGGGCCGGGTTTGACGGCATCGAAGAAGCGAAAGAGCACAAAGGCCGCGCATTGCATGCCAAGACTGGCGGGCGTGAGCAGCCACAGGATCAGCCAGAAGGCCACGATTTCGTCGATGACGATGGCGCCCGGGTCGCTTGACCCCAGGCGCGCGGCGGTCAGTGTGCTGGCCCACCAGCCGACAAGGGCGCCCACGCTCCAAAGCCATGCGCCTTGCAGCGGTGTGGGCGCCAGCAGCGCCCAGACGCCCCATGCCCACAGCGTGCCCACGCTGCCCGGCGCAATGGGCGAGAGGCCGCTGCCAAAGCCCAGCGCGATCAGGTGCGCGGGGTGCGCGCACAGGAATGGCAGGTCGACGCGACGCGGCAGTTTGCCAGAGGGTGTGGGCGCGGCATTTGTGGCGGCGCTTTGCGGCGGCGGGCGGGTTGCCGGGTGTGGCGTTTCGCGTTTGGGTTCGATGTCGCTGATGTCGGCATTGGTGTCGTGCATGGCAAGCATGCTAGCAGCCAGCCAGTCCGGATGGCGGGCGCGCCCGGACGGGCCGCGCGTTGCAGCGCCATTTTCAAAAAGATGGCGAACCGCGGCTTGTCAGCCGAAGTGGTCAAAACCGCGCGCGTCAACCGGCGTGCGCGCGCCATGCGGGCCGGTTTGCCACAGGCCGCGTTCGGCCACCACATGGCCCACTCGGGTGACGGGGGTTTGCGCCGTCCGGGCCGCGGCCAGGATGTCTGCTTGCCGCGCGGGCGCGGCGGTAAAAAGCAGTTCGTAATCGTCGCCGCCGGTCAGTGCCAGGGACAGGCAGGTGGGGGCATCGGGCAGGTCGCTGGCCGCAAAAGTGCTGGCGCCCACGGCCAGCAGGTTGGCAAGCGCGGTGGCATCCAGCACCGCGCCCACGTCGCTGGCGCGCAGCACGTGGCGCAGATCGGCGGCCAGGCCGTCGCTCAGGTCGATGGCGCTGCTGGCGATGCCGCGCAGGGCCTGGCCGAGCGCCACGCGCGGCGTGGGGCGGTCGAGCCGCTGGCGCGCCTGCGCCAGTACCGGCGCTGGCAAGGCGCATTGGCCTTGCAGCGCCTGCAAGGCCAGGCGCGCATCGCCCAGTGTGCCGCTGACCCAGATGTCGTCGTCCACCTGCGCTCCACTGCGGCGCAGCGCCTGTCCGGCGGGCACTTCGCCCAGGACGCAGATGCAGATGTTGAGCGGGCCGCGCGTGGTGTCGCCGCCCACCAGTGGGCATTGGTGCTGCCTCGCCAGTGCCAGCAGGCCGTTTGAAAAACCGGCCAGCCAGCATTCGTCGGCGGCGGGCAAGGCCAGCGCCAGCGTGAAGCACAGGGGGCGCGCGCCCATGGCGGCCAGATCGCTCAGGTTGACGGCCAGCGCCTTGTGGCCCAGCGCCACGGGGTCGGCGTCGGCAAAGAAGTGGCGGCCCTGCACCAGCATGTCGCTGCTGACGGCCAGTTGCATGCCCGCGCCAGGTTGCAGCAGGGCGCAGTCGTCGCCAATGCCCAGTGCGATTTGCGCTGCCGCGCCGGGTTGCGCGGCGGCGGGTTTGAAAAAACGCTCGATCAGGTCAAATTCGCCCATGGCCATTCCGGGGGAAGTCGGGTTTTTATTGTGCGGTAGCGCCGCAGCGCGGGGTCTGTTATGGTTTGGGGCCGTCGGTTTTTTGTGTGTTGCCCCCGATGCGTCCTGAAGCCTTTTTCCCCACCCGGTTGCCGGATCTGAACGTGATTTGCGCCTTCGGCGTGCTGCTGGTGGTGGGCGTGCTGGGCGGCCTGCTGGCCAAGCGCGTGGCGTGGCTGCCCACCATTACCGGGTTCATGGCCGTCGGGCTGCTGATTGGCCCGCAGGGGCTTGGCCTGTTGCAGGCGCAGGATCTGGTGACGGCTTCGCCGCTGGTCGATGTGGCGCTGGGGCTGATTTTGTTCAGGCTTGGCGCGGCGCTGCATCCGATGGCGCTGATCCGCAACCGCGCACTGGTGATCTCGGGCCTGCTGGAGAGCATGCTCACCTTTGCGGCCATTGGCGCGCTGCTGCTGTGGCTTGGCTCGCCGCCCGTGGTGACGGTGCTGGCCGCGGCCATTGCGGTGTCGTCGTCGCCAGCGGTGCTGATCCACGTCTCGCACGAGCTGCACGCCAGAGGGACCATGCTGTCGGCGGCCATGTCCATGGTCGCGCTCAACAATGTGCTGTCGTTCGTTTTGTACACGCTGGCGCTGCCGTTTGCCTTGCAGGAGCAGTTCAGCGATTGGCGCATCATCGTCGGGCTGCCGCTGTACCAGATGCTCGGCGCCATGCTGGCGGGCGTGGTGGTGGCCTGGATCATCGCGCGCATTGGCGTGCTGACGCAGGCCGACGACCGGCACTACCGCTTCGCGCTGGTGGTGGGCGGCGTGATGTTGTGCGTGGGGCTGGCCGAGGCGTTCAAAGTGTCGCTGCTGTTCGCGTCGCTGACGCTGGGCCTGGCCAGCCGCGGCATGCAAAAACGTGCGCGTCTGGCCAGGCTGGAGCTGGGCGGCGGTGCCGACCTGTTCTTCATCATCCTGTTCGTATTTGCCGGCGCGCAACTGCATCTGGGCGATGTGTGGCTGTATGCGGGCACGGCGGCGGCATTCGTGGGCGCGCGCGTGGCCGCCAAACTGGTGGCCGTCTACGGCTGTGGACGCGCCTTTGGCTTTACCCACCGCCAGGCGCTGGGCGGCGGCTTGATGCTGGTGCCCATGGCGGGTCTGGCCATAGGGCTGGTGCAGCAAACCACCCGGCTCGCGCCGCAGGCCGGCGAAATGGTGAGCGTGGTGGTGCTGGCTGCCGTGGCGGTGTTTGAAACCCTGGGGCCGCCGCTGGTGGCCTTTGCGCTGCGCTTTGTGGGCGAGGCGCCCGCGCCCACGTCTGCCGCCGCGCAAAACGCCAGCGCGCAAGTGGCCGATGCGGACAGCGTATTCAGCCAGCCCAGTGACTGAGCGGCGTTGCCCGCCCGCAAGCCCCTCTGCCACAATGGCGCGCCATGAGCACACAAGCACGCACCTTTCGCATTGCGCCATCCATCCTCTCGGCTGACTTTGCCCGCCTGGGCGAAGAGGTGCGGCAGGTACTGGCCGCGGGCGCCGACTGGATTCACTTCGATGTGATGGACAACCATTACGTGCCCAACCTCACTTTTGGCCCCATGGTGTGCCAGGCACTGGGGCCGCATGCCCGCACGCCCGGCGGGCAGGTCGCGCCGATCGACGTGCACCTGATGGTGCGGCCAGTGGACGCGCTGGCGCAGGCTTTTGCGCGCGCTGGCGCCGACTGCATCAGCTTTCACCCGGACGCTTCGGCGCACGCGCACCGCAGCGTGCAGGCCATTCACGCGGCCGGTTGCAAGGCGGGGCTGGCGTTCAATCCGGCGCAGCCGCTGGACGCGCTGGACTGGCTGATCGACGACATTGACCTGATTCTCATCATGAGCGTCAACCCCGGTTTTGGCGGGCAGAGCTTCATCGAATCGGCACTGCGCAAAATCGAACAGGCGCGCCAGCGCATCGACGCGTGCGGCAAGGACATCCGCTTGCAGGTGGATGGTGGCATCAAGCCCGACAACATCCGCCGCGTGGCCGACGCGGGTGCCGACACCTTCGTGGCTGGCAGCGCCATTTTCGGCCAGCCCGATTACGCCGCCGTCATCGCCAGCATGCGCGCGGCGCTGCGGCAGTGACGTCTGCCCTGGCGCCGCCCAAGGCCCTGGTGCTGGATCTGGACGGCACCCTGGTCGATACGGTGGGCGACTTTACCATCGCCCTCAACGCCATGCTGGCCGCGCTGGACCGCCGCCCGGTCACGCGCGCGCAAGTCACGCTCTGGGTGGGCAAGGGCACGCAACACCTGATTGACGCGGCTCTGGGGCTGGCCGCTGCCAGCGTCGCCGACCCGAAAGCGCAGGCCTTGCGGCAACAGGCGTGGGCGCACTATCAAAAAGCCTACCTGGCCGTCAATGGTCAGCACAGCGCGCTGTATCCGGGCGTGCGCGAGGGCTTGGCGCAACTGGCGCAAATGAACCTGCCGCTGGCCTGCCTGACCAACAAGCCGCTGGCATTTGCCACGCCGCTGATGCGGCAAATGGATCTGGCGCGCCACTTTCGCCACGTGTTTGGCGGCGACAGCTTTGCGCGCAAAAAACCCGACCCGCTGCCGCTGCTGAAAACCTGCGAGGCGCTGCAATGCGCGAGCGCGCAAGTCTGGATGATTGGCGACTCCAGCAACGATGCCCAGGCCGCGCGCGCCGCGGGCTGCCCCGTGTTGCTGACCACCTACGGCTACAACCACGGCCAGCCCGTGCAAGCGGCGGGCGCGGACGCGCTGCTCGACTCGCTGGCCGAATTGCCCGCGCTGGTGGCCGCCGCCGCGGCCCGCCCGTTGCCCGCGCCGCCGTCGCCACGCTGCTAAACTGGCCGCCCATGGCGTACGCTCACATCACGGTTGCTCTTGCCAGGCGCGGGCGGGGAGCCTGGCCCTGGCGCAAGCCTGCACGCTGACCTTTTGCAGCGCCAGCATGGCGGATGTGGCGCACCCGCGGCAAAAACCATCCCTCTCATCTTTTCATCGTCCGCGGCCACAAGGCCAAAACGAGAACCTCGCACCATGCTCACGGAACTTGAATTCAAAAGCCTCGCGGCCCAGGGCTACAACCGGATTCCCCTGCTGGCCGAAGCGTTTGCCGATCTGGAAACGCCCCTGTCGCTCTACCTCAAACTGGCCGCCGGGCAAAACAACGGCAAATGCAGCTTCTTGCTCGAATCGGTCATTGGCGGCGAGCGCTTTGGCCGCTACAGCTTCATCGGCCTGCCCGCGCGCACACTGGTGCGCGCCAGCGGCTTTGGCGCTCAAGCCAGGACCGAAGTCGTCACCGACGGCCAGGTGGTCGAGGCGCAGGCGGGCAATCCGCTGGACTTCATCGACGCCTACCAAAGGCGCTTCAAAGTCGCGCTGCCGCCGGGACTGCCGCGCTTTTGCGGCGGACTGGCAGGCTACTTTGGCTACGACGTGGTGCGCCACATCGAAAAAAAACTCCAGACTACCTGCCCGCCCGACGCCATCGGGCTGCCCGACATCCTGCTCATGCACAGCGAGGAGGTGGCCGTCATCGACAACCTCTCTGGCAAGCTGTATCTGATCGTCTACGCCGACCCCGGCCAGCCCGAAGCCTATGGCCGCGCCAGAAAACGCCTGAAAGAACTGCGCGAACAACTGCACTGCTGCGTTAGCGCGCCCGTCACGCGCGCCACGCAAAACCACCCGGCGGAACGCGAATTTGCCAAAGCCGACTACCTGGCCGCCGTGGAACGCGCCAAGGGGCTGATCGCGGCGGGCGACTTCATGCAAGTGCAGGTGGGCCAGCGCATCAAGAAACGCTACACCGCGTCGCCCCTGTCGCTGTACCGCGCGCTGCGCTCGCTCAACCCGTCGCCGTACATGATCTACTACGACTTTGGCGACTTCCACATCGTCAGCGCCAGCCCCGAAATCCTGGTGCGAATCGAAAACGTCCCCGCCGCCGTCGCCGCCACCCAGGGCGAGGCGCAAAACGCTGTCGCCGCCGCGCGCAAAGTCACCATCCGCCCGCTGGCTGGCACGCGCCCGCGTGGCGCCACGCCCGAGCTGGACAAGGCCGCCGAAGCCGAACTGGTGGCCGACCCCAAAGAGCGCGCCGAACACGTCATGCTGATCGACCTGGCGCGCAACGACATCGGGCGCATCGCCAAAACCGGAAGCGTCAAAGTCACCGAAGCCTTCACCGTCGAGCGATACAGCCACGTCATGCACATCGTCAGCAACGTGGAAGGCATATTGCGAGAGGGCCTGAGCAACATGGACGTACTCAAGGCCACCTTCCCGGCGGGCACCCTCACCGGCGCGCCCAAGGTACACGCCATGGAACTCATCGACCAGCTCGAACCCGTCAAACGCGGCATCTACGGCGGAGCCTGCGGCTACCTGAGCTACGCGGGCGACATGGACGTGGCCATCGCCATCCGCACGGCCATCGTCAAAGACCAGCAACTCTACGTACAAGCCGCCGCTGGCGTGGTCGCCGACAGCGTGCCCGAAATGGAATGGCGTGAAACCGAAGCCAAGGCGCGCGCCATCCTGCGCGCCAGCGAACTGGTTGAAGAAGGGCTGCAATAAGCCCGCGCTTGCGCGCTTGGGGCGCAACCGCCAAAGCCATCATGACGCGCAACAATGCCGACGCCGACATGGCATCGGGCACGCTGCCGGTCGGGCAACTGGTGGCCGATGCGGCGCATCTGTGCCACCGACTGGGCCAACCTACGCAAACCACTCGCA
>JAISNB010000137.1 GCA_031276435.1 Burkholderiaceae bacterium
GCCGATTGCCGATTGCCGATTGCCGATTGCCGATTGCCGATTGCCGATTGCCGATTGCCGATTGCCGATTGCCGATTGCCGATTGCCGATTATACCAGCGGTTGAAGAATAAAGTCCAGCGGTTCCGGAATTTATTTCTGATATGTTGCTATTTCTCATAGCTTGCTCCTTGCAAGTTGAGGGGATGGATGGTGGACGCGCCTTCGGCCTCTTGCCTTGCCGCTTCCTCATGCTGCCTGCGCTTGCGCTGCGTTGGGCGGCGCGGCAACAGGGGGAGCATGACTGGTGGATCGGCTCAGGGCCAAGACACGCATGCACGTTAGCATGCGTTCCCGCGTTTTGCAACAGGCAGAGCGGCGCGAGGGCGAAAAAAACGCGGAAAGTGTGAAATAGTTCCTCTTTTTGACGGGTGTGTGTTGTTTTTTGCCCACCCTCTCTCGCCCTTGGGTAAGGGGGCATTGCTGCTTTTGCCTGTGAGGGAGAGAAGAGCATGCGTCATTGCGAGCGCAGCGAAGCAATCCATGGCCGTGTATGGATTGCCACGGGGCCAAAGCCCCGCGCAATGACAGCCAATCAGAGGCTTCTTGAGCGGAAAAGCATCAAGGCCGGGGAGATTTCTCTTTGCGGCCCCGATCCCGGATCGCAGCGCGCTTTCGCCGCCCGGGGCGCTCGCGCGTAGGGGATGTCCAGGGAATGGCAGGCAGGCCCCAAGCGCCGATAATGCGCATGCCCGGCGTTTTCCCGGCGCGCCATCTTCGCCACCATGGCGGCGCGCCATCCAACCAGCTTTCTCTGTAGTACCACCGTGACTGAGCATATCCACTTCTTCGAGGGCGGCAACGCCTTGAGCGAGTTGCGCGCGCGCCAATTGCTGCCGCGCTTGCAGGCGGCTGCTGGCTGCGTGCAGCACGTGCAGGCGCGCTACGCGCATGTGGCCGCGTTTGACGAGGAGCCTTCGAGCGAAACCCTGGAACGCTTGCAGGCGCTGCTGACCTACGGCGCCGACGCCGCTGCCGTGCAGCCGGGCGAGCTGCTGCTTGTGGTGGCCCCGCGTCTGGGCACCGTCTCGCCCTGGGCCAGCAAGGCCACCGACATTGCCCGCAACTGCGGCATCGCCATGCGCCGCGTGGAGCGCGTCATGGAATACCGCCTGCGCCTTGCCGCCGATCCTCTGGGGCAGTTCCAGTTCGGGCAGGAAGAAATCGACGCCGTGGCCGCGCTGCTGCACGACCGCATGACCGAATGCGTTCTGCTCTCGCGCGAGGCGGCCCGCGCGCTGTTCACCCCGCTGGAAGGCGAGCCGCTGGCGCATGTGGACGTGCTGGGCGGTGGCCGCGCCGCGTTGCAAGAGGCCAATGCCCGCCAGGGCCTGGCGCTGACCGAGGACGAGATCGATTACCTTGCCAGCGCCTTTGGCAAACTGGGCCGCAACCCCACCGACGTGGAGCTGATGATGTTCGCGCAGGCCAACAGCGAGCACTGCCGCCACAAGATTTTCAACGCCGGGTGGCGCATCGACGGCGTGGCGCAGGAGCACAGCCTGTTCGCCATGATCCGCCACACCGAGCAGCAAAACGCCCGGCACACGGTGGTGGCCTACAGCGACAACGCCGCCGTCATGGAAGGCCACACGGTACAGGCCTTTGGCGCCGTGGCCAGCGAGCGGGCCACGCGCGCGGGCCGGGCGGCAGCCAGCGCCGCGCCATACCAGACGCAAAGCCAGTTGCGCCATGTGCTCATGAAGGTGGAAACGCACAACCACCCCACGGCCATCAGCCCGTTTCCCGGCGCCAGCACGGGCGCGGGCGGCGAGATCCGCGACGAGGGCGCCACGGGCCGCGGCGCGCGTCCCAAAGCCGCCCTGACCGGCTTTACGGTGGGCAAACTCTGGGGGGGGCTGAGTGACGCGCCGGGCGGCAAGCCCGCGCACATGGCAAGCCCGCTGCAAATCATGACCGAAGGCCCGCTGGGCGCGGCTGCCTTCAACAACGAATTCGGTCGGCCCAACCTGTGCGGCTATTTCCGCGAATACGAACTGCACGCGGGCGGCGTGCAGCGCGGCTACCACAAACCCATCATGATCGCTGGCGGCATCGGCCACATCGACGCGGCGCTCACGCACAAAATCGCCTTTCCGGCGGGCGCGCTACTCATTCAACTGGGCGGGCCGGGCATGCGCATCGGCATGGGCGGCGGCGCTGCCTCTTCGCTGGCCGGTGGCGCCAACGCGGCGCAACTGGATTTCGATTCGGTGCAGCGCGGCAACCCCGAGATCCAGCGCCGCGCGCAAGAAGTCATCACCCAGTGCCAGGCGCTGGGCGTGGACAACCCCATCCTGGCCATTCACGATGTGGGCGCGGGCGGCCTGTCCAACGCCTTCCCTGAACTGGTCAACGACGCGGGCTGTGGCGCCTGTTTTGACCTGCGCGCCGTGCCGCTCGAAGAAACCGGCCTGTCGCCCCGGGAAATCTGGTGCAACGAGAGTCAGGAGCGTTACGTGCTCGCCATCGCGCCCGAGGCGCTGCCCCAATTTGCCGCCCTGTGCGAGCGCGAACGCTGCCCCTTTGCCGTGGTCGGCGCGGCCACCGGCGCGCGCGATCTGGTGCTGGCCGACGCGCCCTTGCCCGGCGCGGCGGCCATTGCCGCCGCAGCCGCCAGCGCCGATGCCGATGGCGCAGCCACCACCGCCGCCGCCGATGATGATGCCGCCCCCGCGGCACCCGGGCCGTTTCGTGCCAACGCCGCCAGCGAACCCGTGCGCATCGCCCTGGACGTGCTGCTGGGCAAACCGCCACGCATGCAGCGCGACGTGCAAACCGTGCGGCGCGCGTTCACGCCGCTGCGGCTCGATGGCGTGCAACTGCGCGATGCCATCACCAGCGTGCTCGCGCACCCCACGGTAGCCAGCAAGCGTTTCCTGATCACCATTGGCGACCGCACCGTCGGCGGCCTGACACACCGCGACCCCATGGTCGGCCCCTGGCAAGTGCCCGTGGCCGACTGCGCCATCACCCTGGCCGACTTCGCGGGCTTTGCGGGCGAGGCCATGAGCCTGGGCGAGCGCAGCCCGCTGGCCGCGCTTGATGCGCCCGCCTCGGGTCGCATGGCCGTGGCCGAGGCCATCACCAACCTGCTGGCCGCACCCATCGCGCTCGATCGCGTCAAACTCAGCGCCAACTGGATGGCCGCCTGCGGCGAACCCGGCGAGGACGCCGCGCTGTACGCCACCGTCAAAGCCGTGGGCATGCAACTGTGCCCCGCGCTGGGCGTGGGCATTCCCGTAGGCAAGGACAGCCTGTCAATGAGCACGCGCTGGCAAAACGCCGACGGGCAGACGCAAAAAGTCGTCGCTCCCGTCAGCCTCATCGTCAGCGCCTTCGCCACCGTGGCGGACGTGCGCGGCGCGCTCACCCCACAACTTGATCGCGACACAGACGACACCACGCTCATCCTGGTGGACCTGGGCTGCGGCCAGAACCGCCTGGCTGGCAGCGTGCTGGCGCAAACCCTGGGCCAGGCTGGCTGCCCGCAAACCGATGGCGTGCCCGATCTGGACGATCCGCAACTGCTGCGCGCGCTGGTCGACGCCATCAACCAGTTGCGCGGCCAGGGGCGCTTGCTGGCTTACCACGACCGCAGCGACGGCGGGCTGCTGGCCTGCGTGGCCGAAATGGCCTTTGCCGGACAAGTGGGCGTGGCCCTCAACATTGACCTGCTGATTACCGAAGGCGACGGCATCAGCGACAGCCGCGCCGACCATGGCGACGCCAAAAACTGGGCCAGCCAGATTGGCGCGCGGCGCGACGAACTCACACTGAAGGCGCTCTTTGCCGAAGAACTGGGCGCCGTACTGCAAGTGCGCAGCGCCGAGCGCGACGCCGTCATGCAAGTGCTGCGCCAGCACGGCCTGTCGCGGCACAGCCACGCCATCGGCAAAACGCGGCCTGCCACCGCCGCCACGGACGCGGGCAAAGGCCAGATCAGCATCTGGCGCGACACGCGGCAAATCTTTGCGGCCAGCCTGCAAGACTTGCAGCAAACCTGGGACAGCGTGAGCTGGAAAATCTGCCGCGAGCGCGACCACCCCGACTGCGCCGACAGCGAACACGCCGCCATCGGCCAAAGCGGCGACCCGGGCCTGCACGTGCACCTGGGCAGCGCGCTCGCCCAGGCGCGCTGGGCCGACGCGCCAGCACTGCCGCCCGCCATCGCCACCAGCGGCGGCAGGCCCAAAGTGGCCATCCTGCGCGAGCAGGGCGTCAACTCGCACGTCGAAATGGCCTACGCCTTCACCGCGGCGGGCTTTGACGCATTCGACGTCCACATGACCGATCTGCAAACCGGCCGCGTCAAGCTGGCCGACTTCAAAGGACTGGTGGCCTGCGGCGGCTTCAGCTACGGCGACACCCTGGGCGCGGGCATTGGCTGGGCGCGCTCCATCACATTCAACCCGCGCCTGCTGGAGCAGTTCCAGCAATTCTTCGGGCAAAGCGACACCTTTGGCCTGGGCGTATGCAACGGCTGCCAGATGTTTGCCGAACTGGCCGCCATCATCCCCGGCGCGCAAGCCTGGCCGCGCTTTACCGCCAACCGCAGCGCGCGCTTCGAGGCGCGCCTGTCGATGGTGGAAATCCTGGCCTCGCCCAGCCTGTTTCTCACCGGCATGGCTGGCAGCCGCCTGCCCATAGCCGTCTCGCATGGCGAAGGCTTTGCCAACTTCAGCCAGAAGGGCAACGCCCAGGAGGCGCTGGCCGCCATGCGCTACGTGGACAACCACGGCGCGGCCACCGAGCAATACCCCTTCAACCCCAACGGCAGCCCCGGCGGCCTGACAGCCGTCACCACCACCGACGGGCGCTTCACCGCCATGATGCCGCACCCCGAGCGCGTCCTGCGCAACATCCAGATGAGCTACACCCCGCTGCCCGCCAGCGGCTTCAGCCCCTGGATGCAACTGTGGCGCAACGCGCGCCGCTGGGTGGGGTGAGCGTTCAGACGGGCGTATCACGGATGAATTCCGATATGGCGAGAAGGAATGGCACCAATCCTTTGGAGAAGTATTGAATATGGTAAAATTCGTGCCCTGGTTTGCGGAGGGGAATCTGCCAAAGTGCTGCTTTGAGATTGGAGTTGTTGAATACGGAACGGATGGAATATTTAAGCTGGAACTTCTGACTCCAAATATCTGCGAAATAAAGTTTCATGCCCATCTTGTTTTTGAGGCACCATTGGCGATTCGCATCACTCAAGAAGGGAGTTTGATGGAATATTGGAACAGCGGATTTGCGGTCAAAGAGCATGGAGTATTTATTGCGACAAGTTCGAAATTTATGGAATGGCTAGCGCATTCCAGCAGCGGTGTTCATTCGGCAGACAGAGTAAGACATTATGCGGTTTTTAGTGATGATGTTTGTGTTGAAATACTGTCCAGTGCCGAACCTGTGATTTCAGAGTGCTTTGCCCGTTAGAGCGCGAAACCAGAGGTGATGGCGATAACCCTGTGCCGCCTACCGCCGGTTGCCCATTCAGGGGGGCACTGGATATGGCCCGTTTGGGGCAATAGCGTAAGGAGATTCTTGTTGGGCACGGAAAGTTCACCGGAGGCAGATCAAAAATGACAGAATGTATTACGCAGTTCTTGCTGGAGAATTTTCCGGACAGAAGCGAGCTTTCGTATGAGGACTTCACACTTGCGAGCGTGGACGAACCCGCCGGATTTGACCATGCCATAGAATGTTGTGCTTATGACTATGATAAAGAACTGGCGGAACGCGCTTTTCGGATCATTTCGCGTCCATGGCCAGAGATAGACTGGTTCCAGATTGCTCCCGGAGGAGGGATGGTGCCAATGTTTTTGAACAAGAAAAGTTTCTTGCACGCATTCCCGTCATTGTTGAATTATCTTTGCATTCTTGCGCCGCCTGGTATTGGTGAGGGAGGGGATAACTTGGCGAGCAATTTCGTCGAACGGCTTGATTTTAATCACTTGGCTTTTCTGGAAAAAGAAATATGGGGCGAAGGTGCGTTCAACTGGATAAGAGAGTTTTATTTTTCACTGAGTGGAGATGTCAAAAAAATGATTTATAAAATTCTGGTATTGAGTGAACAAAAAGAGCGAACAGGGTATGCAGAGGATGCGCTTGCAAGCTATTGGGTGCAATTTGCTGGAGATTAGGTCGGTTTATTCGGGAGAAGAAAACGGGGATGGAAGATTCCTCACTCAAGATTTTCAGGCCAGAGATGAAACAAATCAATATTGAAATGAATCTGCCAGATGCCCCTGCCGCACCCGCTGCTGCTGCCGCGCGGCTGGACACGCTGGACGCCCTGCGCGGCCTTGCCATGCTGTGGATGACAGCCTACCACCTCTGCTTTGACCTTCACTGGCAAGGCCACTGGCGGCAGGACTTCTACCAGGACCCGTTCTGGATCTGGCAGCGCAACGCCATCGTGGGCCTGTTCTTGTACACCGCCGGGTTTTCGCAAGCCGTGGCCGTCGCACGCGGACAAGGCTGGCCGCGCTTTGGACGGCGATGGGGACAAATCGCTGGCTGCGCGCTGCTGGTCAGCGCCGCCTCGCTCTGGCTGTTTCCGCACAGCTTCATCTACTTTGGCGTCTTGCACGGCATGGCTGTCATGCTGCCCATCACGCGCGCCGCGCTGCTGCGCCCGCGCATGGGCGCTGCCTGCGCGCTGGCGGCCATGGGCGTGGCAGTGCTGGCATTGGCGGCGCTGGCCTCCGCCTGGCTGACCCGGCCCGAATCGGCCTGGGCCGCGGCATGGCTGGACAGCCGCTGGCTCAACTGGCTTGGACTGATTACGCAAAAACCCGTCACCGAAGACTATGTGCCCATCGCGCCCTGGCTGGGCGTGCTGCTGCTGGGCGCCGCCGCCGGACGCTGGCGCATGCAAAAGCGCCAGCTCCAAAACGCCGCCCTGGCGCGCGTGACAGCGCGCAACCCGCTAACGCGCCCCCTGGCCGCACTGGGCCGCTGGAGCCTGCCTTACTACATGTTGCACCAGCCGGTATTGCTTGGCACCCTGATGCTGAGCGGCTGGCTTGCGGGGCGAATGTAAAAACAACCGGCGGCGGATTGAAAGGGGGGGCACAGCATCGCACGGCCTCACTGCGTCATTGCGAGGTGCGAGATGGAGCAGTAAGCCCCCTCAACATCATTATTGCGAGGAGCGAAGCGACTCGGCAATCCATTGCTTCTCATTCATGCGTATCCGTCCCATCCATGCCACTGCTTGCCTTCCTCTCTCCCTTTGAGGGACAGAAGTGCCCCCGCAGGAGCGAGAAAGGGTGGACACCCTTTCCCGTATGCAGGTTGTGTTGCAAGAAAGGGACAGATTACCACGGGGCTGAAGCCCATCGCAATGACGGTGATTTCGTTCACCTTTTTGCACAGCGTGGAAACACCCCTCACCCAACCCTTTCCCCCTAAAGGGGGCGAGGGCAATGGAGAAAGGCACTGCTTCATTTACCTCGTCATTGCGAGGAGCGAAGCGACAACCCATTGCTTCTCATCCGTGCGACGTAAATGTGCCATTTATTGTCCATTGGTGAAATAAAGAAAGTGGAATGCCAATTTATTGCCCTCGCCTCTTAGAGGGAGAGGAAAGGAAGGCAAGCGCGGCGCATTTGTATTTTTTGCCCTCGCCCCCTTTAGGGGGAGAGGGATGGGGTGAGGGGGATTTTCCACGCGATACAAACAAAAAAGACGTTACTCAAATGAAACCACATGGATTGCCACGTCGCTTTGCTCCTCGCAATGACGAGGACAAAGGGATCTCCTCTCTTCATTGCCCTCGCCCCTTGGGGAGAGGGGTACTCCAATCCAAAGCAAAGCGACGATTATAAAGATAAAACCCACAAAAAAAGCCACTCCAGAGAAGTGGCTTTTGAACAGCACGGCTTTCCCGCGCGATGCGATTTCTCTGATTTACCGCAA
>JAISNB010000139.1 GCA_031276435.1 Burkholderiaceae bacterium
TGGGCGTGGGTGTATTGCTCGATCAGGCTGAGCAAGTCTTCTTCTGAGTAGGGTTTGCCCAGGTAATGGTCCACGCCCAGTTCGTGCGCGTGGTCGCGGTGTTTTTCGGCGATGCGCGAGGTGATCATGATGACCGGCAAGTCCTTGAGCTTTTCGTCGGCGCGAATGTTGCGCACAAAGTCGAAACCGTCCATGCGCGGCATTTCGATGTCCGAGAGCACCACTTGCGGGCGTTCTTGCTGCAAACGCTCCAGGCCTTGCAGGCCGTCGTTGGCCAGGGCCACGCGGTAGCCTTCGCGTTGCAGCAGGCGCTGCGTGACGCGGCGCACGGTGATGGAGTCGTCCACCACGAGCACCAGCGGGGCTTGCGGCGGCTTGGCCGCGGGCGCCTGCCCCGTCGTTTTCTGTCCGGCTTCTTGCTCGATGACTTCAGGCTGCGCGTGGTCGGCGCTGAAGGCGCGGGCCTGCTGGCCATGCACCTGCGCCAGGGCCACGGGGTTGTAGATCAGGGTGACTTTGCCCGATGACAGAGCCGTGATGGCCACCAGGCCCGGCAGGCGCGAGAGTTGCGGCCCCAGGCTCTTGACCACCACTTCCTGATTGCCAAGCACTTCGTCCACGTGCAGTGCGACGCGTTGCTCGGCGCTGCGAAATACCAGCACGAAGTTGGTTTTGGCTTGCGGTTCCAGAGTGCGCGGCGAGCTTTGCAGGAGCGCGCCCGCCCAGAAAAACGCAATGTCGGCCCCTTCGTGCGAGAGCGTGCTGCTGTTGTAGGCCTGTTGCAACTCTTTGGCGCTGACGCGCCGCACAAGCTCCACCAAATGCGATGGCACGCCAATGGTCAGATTGCCCGCGCGCACCATGACCACGTGGGTCACGGCGGTGGTCAGCGGCATGATGAGTTTGAAGGCGGTGCCCAGGCCTTCGGCAAAGGATGTTTCGATGCGACCGCCCAGGGCCTGCATTTCGGTGCGCACCACATCCATGCCCACGCCGCGTCCGGCCAAGCCCGTGACTTCGGTGGCTGTGGTCAGGCCTGGCGCGAAGATCAGGTTGCCGATTTCAGCCGGGCCAAGCGCCTGCGCGGGCTGGATCAATCCGGCCTGGATGGCGCGCTCGCGGATGCGCGCCGACGGCAGGCCGCCGCCATCGTCGCGCACGGTCACGGAGACGTCGTTGCCGGCTTGCTGCACTTCGATGGTGATGGTACCCACGCCGTCCTTGGCGCGCGCGGCGCGCACTTCTGGCGGCTCGATGCCGTGCACCACGCAGTTGCGCAGCAGGTGCTCGAAGGCGGGTGTCATGCGCTCCAGAATGCCGCGGTCCATTTCGATGGAGCCACCCACGATGTCGAGCTTGACCTGTTTGCCCGTTTCCTTGGCCGCCTGCCGCACCAAGCGGTACAGGCGCTCGGACAGGCTGTCGAATTCCACCATGCGGGTGCGCAGCAAGTCGCGCTGCAATTCGCGCGCCTGCCGCGCCTGCGCGGCCAGATCGGCCTCGCCCGCGTCCACGGCGCGCTGGATGTTGCGCTGCACAGTGGCCACGTCGTTGACCGATTCGGCCATCATGCGCGTGAGTTCCTGCATGCGCGTGAAGCGGTCGAATTCCAGCGGGTCGAAGTTTTGTTGCGCGTCCTTGGTCAGGGCCAGGCGCGATTGCATTTGCGTTTCGGCTTGCAATTCGACGTCGCGCAATTGCAGGCGCAGGCGCTCCAGGTTGCCGGTCAGATCGCCCAGCGAACCCTTGAGTTGCCCCAGTTCGGATTCCAGGCGCACGCGCGATGTGATGACCTCGCCAGCCTGGTTGACTAAGCGGTCCAACAGTTGCGAGCGCACCCGCACCGCTTGCTGCGCATACGCGCGCGATACGGCCATGGAAAGCGGTGCGGGCTTGGCCACCTCGCCGCGAATCACGGGCGCGATGGTCGCCGTGGTGGCAGCCGCTGGTTCCGCCGTTGCCCCGGCGTCTGGCGCGGCCTCTTGCGTGGCGGCGGGTGATGATGAAGCGGACGGCTCGGCAGGCACCGGCGCTGGCGTGACTTCTTGCGCGGTGGCAACCAAGGGCGCACTCAGGGTACTCATGCCCGTGTCCACATCGCCCTGTAGCTTGCGGAACTCCATCTCCATGGCGTCGAGCCGATCGAGCAGGGGTTCCAGATCTTCAGGCGTCAGCGTGTCGTGGCCCAGTTGCTCGATGGCCGATTCGGCGCGGTGCGCCATCTCACCCAGGCGCAGCGCGCCAGCCAGGCGCGCGCCACCTTTCAGGGTGTGCAGCGCGCGCATGCTTTGCTGCCGGGCCGATTGGTCGGACGGCTGCGCCACCCATTCGCGCAAGGTTGCGCTCAGTTTGGGCAAAAGTTCTTCGGCTTCTTCTTCAAAGATGGGGAACAGGTCGGGATCGAGCGCGTCCTGCACATCGATTTCGTCGCCCGTCACGTCGCGTATGCGCTCTGGCGCGGCAGATGGCGCGGCGGCGGCCTCGCGCGTCATGGGCCGCAATGGCGTGACGCTGACCATGGGCGCCAGCGCCGTGGGCGCAGCCGCGTCCTCTGCGTCCTCTTGCGCCAGCACATCAGAAGGCGCGGCGGCGGCTGCCGCGTTGTTGTATTCGATTTGCTGGACTTTTTCCAGAATGTCCGCGCCTGGCTCTTTGAGCAGCCCGGCGGCAAATTGGTGCAACACGCGGCGGATTTCTTCGCTGGCGGCCAGCAGGGCTTCGGCCTGCGCGACGGTGCCGTGGCTTTGCCCGTGCATGCGCTGCATGGCGTGCTCGACGGCGCGCGCCAGTGTCGACAAGCCCATGAGTCCCACGGTGGCCGAACTGCCAGCCAGCGAGTGCGCGCGATGGACGGCGCGCTCTGGCACGGGCTGGTGCAACTCAAGCGCCCATTCAGAGAGGTCGACGCTCAACTGGCGCGACCATTCGTCGGCCTCGCCCAGATAAACGTTGTACAGTGCGATGCTGATGCGCAGATCGCCAATCTGCTTGTATTCGCCGTCCTCGCTGAGTTCGACTTCTTCAACGGCGGGCGGCGGCCCGGAGGGCGCGTTTTGCGCAACTGGCGCGGCGGATTCAGCGGCGGTTTCTACGATCTCAGAATTTTTTTTTACCGCGTCTTGCGTTTGCGCGTCTGAATGGCTTTCCCGGGTGTCCGCCTCATCGGCGAGGAAAAAGCCGGAGTCCTGGAAAAACCGTTCGGTTTCGGCGGCACTGTTCTGGCCGGTTCCGGTGGTGGCCGCCGCTGCCTCTTGCGCCTGCGGCATTTCTTCGGGCGCGTCGGCGGCGTCGGACGCAGCGCCGGTGGCCGTCGCCTGGGCAGTGTCTTCAGGAGAGGATTCGCCGCCCGCACCGGAAGCCAAATCAAACAGCGGATCGATCTCGAAATCCACGGTGTCAACGCCCGCAAAAGCTGGCGCGGCCTCTTCAGCCACTGCCGCTGCTTCAGGCGGCAAGGCTTGCGCTGCTGAATCTGGCTCTGGCCGCGTTGCATCGGCTGCCGGTGTTTCGGTTGCCGAATCAAACAGCGGGTCGATCTCGAAATCCACGGCGTCAATGCCTGCGGAAGCTGGCGTGGCCTCTTCAGCCACCGCCGCTGTTTCAGGCGGCAAGGCTCGCGCTGCTGAATCTGGCTCTGGCCGCGTTGCATCGGCTGCCGGTGTTTCGGTTGCCGAATCAAACAGTGGGTCAATCTCGAAACCCACGGTGTCAACACCCGCGGAAGCTGGCGCGGTCTTTTCAGCCACCGCCGCTGTTTCAGGCGGCAAAGCTCGCGCTGCTGAATCTGGCTCTGGCCGCGCTTCATCATCGGCTGCCGGTGGCTCTGGCGCGGCTGCTGGTGCTTCGGTTGCAGGTTCCGTCGCGGCGGCCACTGGCGCCTGGGCCTCGGGCGGCGGCGCTTCGTCCACGGCGGGTTGCAATGGGATGAGTTCGGAGCGCAGGCGCATGGCTTCAGCCGAGACCCTGAACGGCTCGGCGCTCCAGGCGTGCGCCTTGCCGTCCGCAATGGCGTCAACCCAGCGCGCAAACGCGCCCAAGGATTGGCTGGTCAACTCGCGCAACTGCGGCGTGACGGGTTTTTCTTCAGGCAGCCAGGCATTGAGCACTTGCTCCATGGCCCAGGCGGCTTCGCCAAATTCGGCCAGCCCCACCATGCGGGAACTGCCCTTGAGGGTGTGGAACGCGCGGCGCAGCGTGGTTTGCTGCTCCATGTCGCTGGGGTTGCGAGCCAGTTCGCCCAGCGCGCTCTGGCCCGTTTGCACCACTTCGCGCGCTTCTTCCAGAAAGATGTCGAGCAACTCGTCGTCGGGGTTTCCCTCTGCGACGGCAGGCGCTTCAGCGGCGGCAAGCGGCACGGCCTCTGGCAGCGGCGCAGTGGCAGGTTCCGGGGCCAGGGCGGCCGGCCCGGAAACCGCGGATTGTGGCGCAAAGGCAGAGTCTGTTGCGGCAGCGGCGGCGGCATCCTGGCTCTGCCCCAGGGTGCCCTTAGGCTCCTTTGTCGGGTCGGTCTCATCCCAAAGCGCGTCGATCAGCGCGCCGCCACGCTCCGCGGCTGGCGTTTTTTCAGCAGGTTGCAGGGAAAAGGCGGCGCCACTGGCATCCTCATGGTTTTGTTGCGGCAGGGCGCTTTCGGGCGCTTCTTTTGCCGGGGCCTTTATGGGTACGTCAATGCCGGGCCGCACAGCGATGGACGAGGCGCCCGGCTCTACAGCCGTGCGTTCCACCAGAAACTTGAATACGCCGGTTTCCGGGTCGTATATGAACAGGCGTTTGGCCAGCGCGGGCTGGTAGCCGAGCATGTCGACCAGAAAGCCCAGC
This sequence comes from Burkholderiaceae bacterium, assembly GCA_031276435.1. GTDB lineage: Bacteria > Pseudomonadota > Gammaproteobacteria > Burkholderiales > Burkholderiaceae_C > Ottowia. The sequence goes on from JAISNB010000139.1 coordinate 4,819, forward strand.
GCGCCAAAGCTCTGGCCCAGGCGCTCGAATTCGCCAGAGCGTTCCAGATCTTCCGCCGTCTGATCCACCGAATCGAGGAAGCCATCGATGCTGTCGCGCATGTGCACAACGGCTTGCACAGCCTGCTCAAGCCCGAGCACGGACAGCACGCCACGCATTTGCGAAATCAGGCCCGGCACCGGTCCCAGCAGACTCTTGTCGGACGGGTTGCGGAAGAACTGGTCGAGGTGTTGTTCGGCCTCGGCCATGGTCTGGCGCAATTCGCCCACCACGGTGCCCATGGTTTGCTTGTCGCTGATCTTGCGGTACAGCTCTTCCATCCACGGATCGAGCGGCAACGACGCGCCGCCCGCGCTGGATGCCTTGAGGCGTCGGGCCAGTTGCTCCATGCGCTCTTCAAAGCTCTGGTCGCCCGGATGGAAGTCCTCGAACGCGGCGCCCAGGAACAGCACCGCGGTGGCCACTTCCATGGCCAACTCCGGCGCGGGCACTTTGCCCGATTGCAAGACCTGGCGGGCCACATGGGTCAGCGCGTCGGCCAGCACCTGGCTCTTGGGATGCAGCTTGACCAGCGATTCGGCCACCAGCGCGAATTGATCGGCGCAGCTTCTGGCGCGGGACAGTTCCCCGCCCGAGAGGGCCGACCAGTATTCCTTGACGGTCTCGACATGCCGCTTGGCTTGCGCCAGCGTGGCCGGATCGAACAGGCCGAACGAGAGCTGCTGGTAATTGACAGGGGTGTGGCTGTCCAGCCCCCAGGCCTGCCGCACGGCGCGCAGCGCAGGCGCTTGCACATCATCGGCGGGTTTGGCCTGCGCGCAGAAAAACAGCAGGTCGTGCGTCAGGCGCTCGGAAATCACGTTGTCGCCGCGTGCCAGCGCCGCGTATTGCAGCAGCACCTTGGAGGCGGTGCGCTTGACGTACAAATCCACCGGCGTCAGACCCAGGGCCAGGGCCTCGAAAAAGGCTGCCGAAAGTTTCCAGAACACCATGGGCTGGCGGTCGACCTCGCCAGTGGCCAGGCCCAGGCAGATTTCGCTGAGTTCCGCCTCGGCAGCCGAAGCGGCGTTTTTCAGCATCTGGAGGGTGTCATGATCGAGCCGCTGGCGCACCTGGGGTTCGTAGCGCAGGGGCTGTGCGCTGGCGGGCGTTGCCGGATCGGTCCAGCGCCAGGTGTAGGGCCACAGATCGGCTGGGTGAACGGAGGCTGCACCCGCGATTTTGGAGATGTCGCGAAACTGCGGAAACAGGCCAACCGCCGAGCGCGTGCGCCCGCCAAGCTGGCTTTCCAGGTATTCGATGAGCGCGAATCCGGCGCGCTCAAGCTCGCTGGCCGATTCTTCACTGACCTTGTCCGGGTGCTCGGCCAATTGCTGCGCGGCGCCTTCCATGGCACGCACCATTTGCGCGGCCACGCCCTGGCCCACCATTTCCAGCGCGCCGACGACCTGGTGCAACTGCTGCAGCGCCATGCGCAGCGCGCCGGTGTCCACCGCGCCCATGTCCACGCCGCGCGCCTGCTGCGCTTCTTGCGTGAAACGCTTGAAGAATTTGACCGCGGACTCGATGGACTTGCGGGTTTCTTCCAGCACCCAGGCCAGCGGGCCAAGGTCTCCCATGCCCGCGGCAGCGGCCTGCTCCGGGGTATTAACGACTTGTTGGCTCGTTATCATGAATTTTTTCCACTCCCGAGTCTTTTGTGAATATCAGCGACAGGCGGCAGCAGCACATTGCTGGCGCGCGCCCGCGCCCCACACGTCATCATCATCATGCAATCTTGAAGCGCGCCACCGACTGGCGCAACTCATCGGCCATGGCGGCAAGGTCGCGCACCTGGCTGGCGGTTGTCCGCGTGCCTTCCACGGTTTGCTCCGTCACATCGAAAATGTGCTGGATGTTGCCTGCCACGCCATTGGCCTGTTCGGCCTCTTGCAGGGCCGAGGCAGAAATTTGCTCGATCAGTTCGGCCAGGCTGCGCGAAACGCGGTCGATTTCCGAGAGCGCGGTACCGGCGTTGTCCGACAGGCGCGCGCCCTCGACCACGCCCTGCGTGGATCGCTCCATGGCCGCCACGGCATCCTGGGTATCGGTCTGAATGGCTTTGACCAGCGCGGCAATCTGCCGGGTGGCGTCGCCTGAGCGTTCGGCCAGCCGCTGCACTTCTTCGGCCACCACGGAAAAGCCGCGCCCGGCCTCACCGGCTGACGCCGCCTGGATGGCCGCGTTGAGCGCCAGCACGTTGGTTTGTTCGGTAATGTCGGCAATCAGTTCGGTGATTTCGCCAATCTCTTGCGAGGACTCGCCCAGGCGCTTGATGCGTTTGGAGGTCTCCTGGATCTGGTCGCGGATGGTGTTCATGCCGCCGATGGAGTTTTGCACCGCCGTCAGGCCGGATTCAGCCGCCTGCCGCGATTGCCGCGCCACCGCCGCCGATTTCTGCGCCTGCACCGACACCGCGTTGATGCGCCCGGCCATGTCGAGCACCGACTGGCCGGTTTCGCGAATCTCGCGCAACTGTTCGGTTGCGACCGTCAACAGCTCAGCCGAAGCGGTTTCCACCTTGGACGTGGTTTGCGCCACGCGCGTGGCTGTGCTTTGCACGCTGCCCACCAGGGAGCGCAACTCTTCGACGGTGTAGTTCACCGAGTCGGCAATGGCGCCGGTAATGTCCTCGGTCACAGTGGCTTCCTGCGTCAGATCGCCTTCGGCCACCGTTTGCAACTCGTTCATCAAACGCAAGATGGCGGCCTGGTTGGCGTCGTTGACACGCTTGACTTCCATCTGCCGGTGTTCGGCCTCCTGCCGTTGCGCTTCGGCCACTTGCTCGCGCGCGCGGCTTTCGCGCAATTGCACGACCATCAGGCCCGCCGCGCACAGGAAGGCAAACAGCGCGGGCAGCACAAGCCCAAGAATGTTCACAGCGCCCACGCCGCGGCTGGCGCCCAGCTTGTCCTGCAATTGCTCCAGCGCCTGGCGCAGCGGCTCGCTGTCGGCCACGATGGCCGACTGGGCCTCGCGCGCCGAGGCCAGGCCGCGCAGGCCGGTCAGCACGATTTCGGACTGCTTGCGGGTCTCGCCAAACAGGGTCAGCAAGGACTCAAGCTGCGCGCGCACTTGCGCGTCCTTGATGCCCGGACGGCCCAGATCGCTGTCGCCATCGAGCAGGCCCTGGGCGGTCTCACCAAAAACGTCCAGATCCTTGCGCAGCAAAAACGCCGCGTCCATGCTCACGCCTTGCGCCGTCAAGAATTCGCTGGCCGACTTGCCGATGCGCTGCGCCAACATGGCCAGCATGCCCATCGAGGACAACTCGGCTGCCGACGCGCCTTGCTGCACCAGGCGCTGCTGCATGATGGCTTCCACCGCTTCGGACAGTTCAGCCGACTGGCGACTCAGGGCCTGGAGTGATCCACCCACCTCGGTCAGTGTTTTCTGCTCGGCCAGGATCACGTCGGAATTCTTGCGCGCGGCATCCACCATGGGGGCGATCTTGCCCATGTCACCCAGATAGGCTTCTCCAAGGGCGCTGACCGCGCTGTTGCCCAGTTGCAGGCCGCGGATGTCGCTGAACATGGTGGACGCGCTGTCCCTGACCTCGGCGAAAGCGCCCTCATTGCCCGTCAGCGCCTGGGTGACCGAACGCGCCAAATGCTGCGATTGCACCAAAGCCTGTCCAACGGCGGCCACTTGCGCGGCGCGTTGCTGCGTTTGCAAAATGGTCCAGAACACCATGCCCGCCAGAACCAGCAGGAACAAGACCAGCAGAAACGACAGCGACCTTTGGTGCTGCGCGGCGGTGCGCCTGCCCATCAGGGGCACGGCAACCTGGTCGGAAGAGGCCTCGTCCTCATCGGCAAACAACTCGGATCGCTGCCCCGAGAGAAAGCCCGAATCGCCGCTGCCGCCGGAGACGTACACGTCGTCAGTCGCCTCGTCGGCGTGCGGCATGGACGACATCAGGAACGCCTCATCGTCGGCTGCCGTCGATGAGGCGCTCTGTGTGGAAACCGGATCCTCATCGAATCCCTGGCTTGTCTGGAAGTGACCGGATGTTTCTTGATCTGTGCGAGCCATGATGAATCACTGTAAAAGCGGCGTCAGACGCCAACACTCAAAAAAGACGGATCCCGCGCAAGAGCTTGCAGGTTGATCTCTTGCCAGGCTTGCCCGTCGGCCTCTTGGTATACATGCCCGTAATATTGCGCGCCGCCCTCGGGCGCGGGGATCGACGCGGCAAACGCCTCTGGCGTGCGCAAACCAATCAGGCGATCCACCAAAAGCGCGCAATTGACTTCCAGCACGGGGTTGAAACCTACCAGTCGGCACTGCCTGAGCTGGTTTTCGCTGCGCGCACCTGGCGGCGCCTGCTGCGGCGCCACCAGGCGCGCCAAGTCCACCACGGCCGAGAGGTTGCCGCGCAAATTGGCAACGCCCATGAACCAGTCCTGCGCGTAAGGCACGCGCTGCACGCCAGACCACGGGAAAATCTCCCCGGCATGGCTCAGCGGAATCAGCAAGCGGACGGCGGCAACGCCAGCCTCGACGGCAAGCCACGACGCGGTCTCGCCCGCCGTCTTGGCGGCCAGCACACGCTCGTTCAGGTGGCTTTGGAACTCTCGAAGGGCCAGCTTTCTTGCCATACTTGCGCTTCTTCCTCTTTCAGTCCAGGGCCTTGATTTTGCTCATCAGCTCGGTCTGGCTGACCGGCTTGGTGATGTAGTCGCGCGCGCCCTGGCGCAGGCCCCAGACCTTGTCGGTCTCCTGATTCTTGCTGGTGCACATGATGATGGGCACGTCGCTAAAGCGCGGATCGCGCGCGATCTTGCGCGTCATCTGGAAACCGTTGTAGCCCGGCATGACCACATCCATGAGGATCAGGTCGGGCTTGGCCTCTTCGAGGCGCTTTTGCGCCTCTTCGCCGCTTTCTGCCGTGGTCACGGAAAAGCCCGCCTTCTTCAGCATCTCGCTCAGGTACAAAAGCTCTGTCTTGGAGTCATCCACAACCAGAACATTACGGATTGCCATTCATTTGCTCCTTCACTATCACATCTTCAGGCGCCGCCGCCAAAGGCCTGGACGGCTTGCAGCAACTGGTCTTTGGTAAAAGGTTTCGTCAAATACTGCTGCGACCCCACCATCCGCCCGCGCGCCTTGTCAAAAACGCCATCCTTGGACGACAGCATCACAATGGGCGTGTCGGCAAATTTCTCGTTGCGCCGAATAATGGCGCAGGTCTGGTAGCCGTCCAGACGCGGCATCAGGATGTCGCAGAAGATCAGGTCAGGCTCGCTGTCGTTGACCTTGGCCAGCGCGTCAAAGCCGTCCTCGGCCAGGGTGACCTGATGGCCGCCCTGCTTCAAAAAAATCTCTGCGGTGCGCCGGATTGTGTTGCTGTCATCGATAACCAGCACTTTTTTGCTTACGCCTGTCGAAGAAACCACCACTTGCCAATCTCCCTAGTTGATCCGCCCGCACGCGCCGCGTGCCACATGGCGGACAAATCGGTATCAGATCTCCACCATCTCGAAATCTTGCTTGCCAGCCCCGCACTTGGGGCAGGTCCACTCTGCGGGCACCTGCGCCCAAGGCGTCCCGGCGGCAATCCCGTGCTCTGGAGCGCCCGCGGATTCATCATAAATCCACCCACAAATGATGCACATCCATGTTTTGGCTTCCATCGCGACTCAAGTTGGCACTCACTAAAATTGCAATCAATTGTATCGGGCTTGCACGTGAACCGAAAAGATTTATTTTTCCAGCGCCCGCATCCACGCGGAAAAACATCGGCCAGCCGCGTGCCGCTGACCGGCAACCGGCGTCGCGCGTATGCGACACTGCATGCCCTGCTGGCCCGCGCGCGCGGCTGACCGCGCACGGCGCGGGCGCGCTGCATGGTTTTTTTCTTCCCTCACATCCACACGCTTTTGATGACATCCCGCATTGACTCCAATGAAGCCCTGATGCGCCGCGCCCGGCAAGTCATTCCCGGTGGCGTCAACTCGCCCGTGCGCGCCTTCCGCGCCGTGGGCGGCACGCCACGCTTTGTGCAACGCGCCCAGGGGCCGTACTTCTGGGACGCGGGCGGCGCGCGCTACATCGACTACATCGGCTCCTGGGGACCGATGATCCTCGGCCACGGCCACCCGGCTGTGCTGCAAGCCGTGCAAAAAGCCGCGGCCGACGGCTTCTCGTTTGGCGCGCCCACCGAGCGCGAAATCGAACTGGCCGAAGCCATCATCGCGCTGCTGCCTTCTATCGAAATGCTGCGCCTGGTCAGCTCCGGCACCGAAGCGGGCATGACCGCCATCCGGCTGGCCCGCGGCGCCACGGGGCGCAACAAAATCATCAAATTCGAAGGCTGCTACCACGGCCACGCCGACGCACTGCTGGTCAAGGCAGGCTCAGGCCTGGCCACCTTTGGCAACCCCACCAGTGCGGGCGTCCCGGCTGAAGTGGCGCGGCACACCATCGTCCTCGAATACAACAACACGGCGCAACTGGAAGAAGCCTTCAGCCTGCACGGCGCCGACATTGCGGGCCTGATCATGGAACCCATCGCGGGCAACATGAACTTCGTGCGCGCCACGCCCGAATTCACCCAACGCTGCCGCCAACTGTGCACCCGGCACGGTGCCGTACTCATCTACGACGAAGTCATGACCGGCTTTCGCGTCGCCCTGGGCGGCGCGCAAAGCCTGTACGCGCGCCTCGTGCCGGGCTTCGAGCCTGACATCACCGTCATGGGCAAAGTCATCGGCGGCGGCATGCCACTGGCCGCCTTTGGCGGCAAACGCGCGCTCATGGAGCAACTGGCCCCGCTTGGGCCGGTCTACCAGGCTGGTACCCTCAGCGGCAACCCCGTCGCCACGGCCTGCGGCCTGGCCACGCTGCGCGAAATCCAGCGCCCCGGTTTTTTTGAAACACTGGCGGCCAACACGTGCCAGCTCATGGACGGCTTTGCCGCCGCCGCCCAGGCCGCTGGCGTGCCGTTTTCCGCCGACTGCGAAGGCGGCATGTTCGGCTTCTTCCTGCTGCCCGCGCTGCCGCAAAACTACCAGCAAGTCATGCAAAGCGACGCGGCGCGCTTCAACCGCCTGTTTCATGGCCTGCTCGATCGTGGCGTCTACATCGCCCCGGCGCTGTACGAGGCTGGCTTTGTCAGCGCCGCGCACACCCAAGCCGATCTACAGGCCAGCATCCACGCCTTCGCCCAGGCCATTGCCACGGCACGCTAAACGCGCGCCCGGGGGGTCACGCGGGCCAGCTATAGTGAACCGGTTTTTTCAACCCTCGGACAACCTCAGGAGAAACCTGTGAGCCATCAATTCATCCAAGTGCGCACCGAAGCGGACAAAGTGGGCGTCATCACCCTTGATCGCCCCAAGCAACTCAACGCCCTCAACCCCGAACTCATGCGCGAACTGGGCCAGGCCCTCAAAGCCTTCGACGCCGACGACGCCATTGGCTGCATCATCATCACCGGCGGCGAAAAAGCCTTCGCCGCGGGCGCCGACATTGCCGACATGGCAAAACTCAGCTTTGCCGACGCCTACAAACAAGACTACATCACCCGCGACTGGGAAACCATCCGCGCCATCCGCAAACCCGTCATCGCCGCCGTCAGCGGCTTTGCCTTGGGCGGCGGCTGCGAACTGGCGATGATGTGCGACTTCATCATCGCCGCCGACAACGCCAGATTTGGACAACCCGAAACCAAGCTCGGCATCATCCCCGGCGCTGGCGGCACACAACGGCTGACCCGCGCCGTCGGCAAATCCAAAGCCATGGACCTGATACTCACTGGCCGCATGATGAAAGCCGACGAAGCCGAACGCGCAGGCCTGGTCAGTCGCGTCGTCGCGCCCGAAAAACTGATGGAAGAAGCCCTGGGCGCGGCCCTGGCCATCTGCGGCAATGGCCGCATCGCCATCGTGGCCGCCAAGGAATCCATCAACCGCGCCTTTGAATCGCCAATGGCCGAAGGCATCTGGTTTGAGCGCCGCCTATTCCACGCCCTGTTTGCCACACAAGACCAGAAAGAAGGCATGGACGCCTTCGTCAACAAGCGCCCGGCCCAATTCAAGAACCAGTAACCAGTAACCCCCGCCGCTGCGCCATCACATCAAGCGCAAGACGCGCGCGCCTGATCCGCCGTGCGTTTGCCACCCCCTTTCAAGGGGCGAGGGCGATGAATGGATGCGCTTCTTGCCTTGCTCTCTCCCTTCAAGGGAGGGGGAGTGCCCCGGCAGGGGCGAGAGAGGGGCGTCTCGCGGGGCGAAGCGGTGCATGCTGGCGGCTGCCTTGCGGAAAAAGTGTTTGGATTGCCACGTGCCCTGCGGCGCTCGCAACGACTGCCCCCGCATCACTGCAACCGCATGCGCTGGCCGCGCCAGCCAAAGCCCAAAATGCCGAGCGCCGTCAAAACCAGCGCCCACAAGGCATTGGCGGGCACTGCAGCTGACTTTCCGATGACATTGGGCGAGGTGGGGCTGTTGGAAGCCGTGACCACGTAATTGTCAAACGCCCGCATATTTGCGGCCAACGCCGGTACCGTCCAGATGGTAAACAACGGCCACCTTGTCCCCGGCCTGAAAACCCTGACCAGACAGGCCCACGCTCAGTGCCTGCTTTTGCCAGTTGAATTCAAAGCGCCTGTTTGGATCGGTATGGATTGCGCGGCTAAATGGAAAAACTGCTTTGCGCAAAAGGCGTCGCGGGCAGCCCGTCGACTGTGGCCTCGGGCGGCAAAGCGCCAGCATCCACCAAACCCAATGTCTCGCCCGCGGGCACCCGGTAAAATCGGGTGACAACATCTGTTGGCTGGTCAAGCGGAAGAGTACCTGAAGGGGAGTATATGCGATCAATCAAAGACCAGTCCAGACTCAGGTTGATATAATCCTTGCCTTGCGGATCAAACTGCATGCCCCATGCTTCAATGTGATAACCTTGGGCTTGGACCGACAGCGCGCCAACATACTGGCCTGCCGGATTCAGGGGTTGGAATCATAATAATAACCAGAAACGCCCGTGGGGCTGACGCAGAGCCGGTCCACTGTCTTGTTTTGAATGATTGGATGACTTGCCGTACTGTAATCCACCGGGAATGTACCACCATTGGGATGGCCGCCCCAGCCGTTGGCGCAGTCGGTCGTACTGGGGGATTCAAAGTCATTTTCATAAAGCGTGACAACGCTTTGGGCATTGGCCACAGGAGCCAAAAGCAAAGCGACGACGGCTGCGCATGCCTGCAAAAAACGGAAACCGGAATTCAGCCTAAGACCGTAGGTCTGTATGGACGCGCGCGCCCGGAATAAGTTCCATGAATTCCTGAATTATTTTTGGGTTCGGGATTTTCTGTCATATTGATTTCCTGATAACAAGTTGGAGCGTTCAAGATGGGTGGATGCGCCTTTGGCCCCTTGCTGCTTTCCGCTTCTTCATGCTGCGTTGGGCGGCGCGGCAACAGGGGGCAGATTGGCATCGGCGCGGGGCCAAGGACACGCATGCACAGTAGCATGCACTTCCACGTTTTGCAATGGGCGAAAGCGAAAAAACGCGGAAAGTGTGAAATAGTTCCGCTTTTTGATGGCTTGGGGCGAGTGTGTGTTGTTTTTTTACCAACCTTTGCAGAATGTTTTCTTTGCCCCTGTTCGCCTGAATCGCACTTTTGGGCCACTTTGTCGTGTACGGCGGGGCAGGCAGCAGGCAGATTGCGCGCCCAAGCCATCCCTGCAAGGCGCTGGCACAGCTCAAATTGGCCGCTTACAATGCGCGCAGTCAGGAAAAAAGCAAAAACCGTGCCTCACTTGATCCACACCTTTCCCGTGCCCCGGGCCGCACTGCTGC
>JAISNB010000188.1 GCA_031276435.1 Burkholderiaceae bacterium
CATTCCACCTTTTCTGACGGCACGCTAACGCCTGAGGAGCTGGCGGCGCGCGCCGCAGCCAATGGCGTCGATTTGTGGGCGCTGACCGATCACGACGAGCTGGGCGGTCAGGCGCGCGCCTGCGCGGCGGCGCAAGCTGTGGGGCTGCGCTACCTGTGCGGTGTGGAGATTTCGGTTTCTTTCGCGCACGAGACTGTGCACATTGTCGGATTGGGTTTTGATGCCCAAAACGCGCAGCTTGTGGCGGGGCTGGATGCGCTGCGCGCAAGCCGCGAGCCGCGCGCGCAAGAGATGGCCGCCGGGCTGGCCGCAATTGGCATTGCCGGTGCGTATGAGGGCGCGCTCAGGTACGCGGGCAATCCGCGCGTGATTTCGCGCACGCATTTTGCACGCTTTCTGCTGGAAGCCGGGGTTTGCAGGGACACCGCGGAAGTTTTCCGCAAGTATCTGGTCGAGGGCAAGCCCGGTTTTGTGCCGCACCGCTGGGCCGGGCTGCGCGAGGCGCTGTCCTGGATTGCCCAGGCTGGCGGCGTCGCCGTTATTGCGCACCCGGCGCGCTACAGGTTCACGCCCACCGAGGAGTACGCGCTGTTTACCGAGTTCAAGGCCCTGGGCGGGCAGGGCGTGGAAGTGGTGACGGGCAGCCACAGCGCGCAAGAGGCCGCGCGCTACGCGGATATGGCGCGCGAGTTTGACCTGGCCGCCTCGCGCGGCAGCGATTTTCACAGTCCCGCGGAAAGCCACATCGATCTGGGCTGCCTGCCTGCGCTGCCGCACGATCTGACGCCTGTCTGGACGCTGCTTGCGCAACGCGCGGCGGCCTGGCAGAGCGCCTGATTGCCCCGATTCCGCAACAAAGATGAAACATTTTTGGCAATAGAGCGCACGCATGGCCCAACTTTTTACCGTTCATCCCGACAATCCGCAGCCACGGCTGCTCAAGCCAGCGGCCGCGTTGCTGCAAGAGGGCCGCGTGCTGGCCGTTCCCACCGATTCCAGCTACGCACTGGTTTGCCATCTGGACGACAAGTCGGCCGCGGACACGCTGCGCCGCATCCGGCAGGTGGACGCCAGACACCACCTGACGCTGCTGTGCCGCGATCTCAGCGAGCTGTCTGGCTACGCCCGCGTGGACAACTGGCAGTACCGTCTGCTCAAGGCGGCCACGCCGGGGCCGTACACCTTCATTCTCGAAGCCAACAAAGAGGTACCGCGCCGCGTGAGCCATCCCTCGCGCAAGACCATCGGCCTGCGCGTACCCGATCACAAGGCGCTGCAACTGCTGTTGCAATTGCATGGCGCGCCGCTGCTGGCCGCCACCCTGATCGCGCCGGGCGAGTCTGAGCCGCTCAATGGCGCGCAAGACATTTGCGCGCGTTTCGCGCGCGAGATCGACGCCGTGATCGACGCGGGCGCCTGCCCGCTGGAGCCGACCACGGTGGTCGATCTGACCGGCGGCGCACCACAATTGCTGCGCCAGGGCCGGGGCGATCTGGCGCGGCTTGGCCTGCCGCCGGACGCATCTGCGAAAATCCAGCGGTGACTCTCGCGCAAATCATTCAAACCATCGCGGTCTACGCGATTCCCGTGCTGTTTGCCATCACCGTGCACGAGGCCGCGCACGGCTATGTGGCCCGCTACCTGGGCGATGACACCGCCGCCATGCTGGGGCGCGTTACGCTCAACCCGCTCAGGCACATCGACCCGGTGGGCACCCTGCTCATGCCGCTGTTGCTGTACGTGTTCACCAGCGGCGCGTTTGTTTTTGGTTATGCCAGGCCGGTGCCCGTGCGCATTGACCGCCTGCGCAATCCGCACCGCGACAGCATGTGGGTGGCGCTGGCGGGGCCGCTGTCCAATCTGGCGCAGGCTTTCCTGTGGGGACTGCTGCTGGTTGTGCTGCGCGCCATGGGCGTGACCGAGATGTTCTTCCTCGCAATGTGCGTCGCCGGTCTTTTGGTCAATGTGGTGATGTGCGTGTTCAACCTGTTTCCGCTGCCGCCGCTCGATGGCGGGCGTGTTCTGGTCGGCCTGCTGCCACCCAGGCAGGCATTGGCCCTGGCGCGCGTCGAGCCATGGGGCTTTTTCATCGTGATGGCGCTGGTACTGACCGGCGTTGTCAGCGCCCTGTGGATGCGCCCGCTCATGTCCCTGGTGTTCAATTTTCTGCGCCTTGTTTTGCCGCCCCTGAAACAAGTGCTTGGCTGAAGCCGTTTTTTTGTTGTCGTCCGTCGTCATGCACCCATCACCGACCGTTCGTGTTCTCACCGGCATCACCACCACCGGCACCCCGCACCTTGGCAATTACGCGGGCGCCATTGCGCCCACCGTGCGCGCCAGCCAGGGGCCGGGCATTGAGAGCTTCATGTTCCTGGCCGATTACCACGCGCTCATCAAATGCGGCGACCCCGCGCGCGTGCAAAGCAGCACGCTGCAAATTGCCGCAAGCTGGCTGGCCGCCGGGCTGGAACCGCGGCGCGTTACGTTCTACCGGCAATCCGACATCCCCGAAATTCCGCAACTGTGCTGGCTGCTGACCTGCGTAACCGGCAAGGGGCTGCTCAACCGCGCGCACGCCTACAAGGCGGCGCTCGACAAAAACGCCGCCGCCGCGCTGGAGCCGGACGACGGCGTGACCGCGGGCCTGTTCATGTACCCGGTGCTGATGGCTGCCGACATTCTGATGTTTCGCGCGCACCGCGTGCCGGTGGGGCGCGATCAGGTGCAGCACATCGAGATGGCGCGCGACATGGCCGCCAGCTTCAACCACCTGTATGGCCAGGGGCAGGAGTTGCTGACGCTGCCAAGCGCCCAGATCGATGCCGATATGGCCCTGCTGCCCGGTCTGGACGGTCGCAAAATGAGCAAGAGCTACGACAACGTGATTGCGCTGTTCGGCTCGCGCGAGCAACTGCGCAAACAAATCATGGGCATCGTGACCGACTCGCGCGCGCCCGGCGAACCCAAGGACACCGAAGGCTCCACCCTGTTTGCCATCTACAAGGCTTTTGCCACGCCCGAAGAAAGCGCCGCCTATGCCCGCGCCTTTGCCGAGGGCATCGCCTGGGGCGAGGCCAAGGAGCGCCTGTTCGAGCGCCTGGATCAGGAAATCGCCCCCAAGCGCGCGCACTACGCCCACCTGATGGACAACCCGCGCGAAGTCGAACAAACGCTGCTGGCCGGAGCCGAGAAAGCGCGCGCCCTGGCCGCTCCCTACCTGCGCGAGCTGCGCCACGCCGTGGGCCTGCGCCCGCTGGCATCTGCGCCGCCTGCCAGCGCCGCCGCGCGCGCGCCAGCGCAAACCGCCGCTGCCGCTGGCGGCAAACCCGCCTTCAAGCAATACCGCGAAAAAGACGGGCGCTTTTATTTCAAGCTGCTGGCCGCCCAACCGGCGGGCAAGGTGCTGCTGCAAAGCCGGGGGTTCGATTCGCCGCAAGAGGCGGGCAAGGCCGTCAAATTGTTACAAACCGTCGGCATCCAGGCCTTGGCGCAATTGACAAAAGATTGCATAATCGCAGCGGATATGGCCGAAAAAACCGAGCTTGAACACGCTTTGCGGCAATTGATGGACGATCCGGTGTAAATTCGCGCGCGAAGCAATGGATTTGCGGTGGCGGCGGGGCCGGGCCGTCCGTGAAGGCACAAAAGTCAGAGGAGGACTACAGGTGGCCATTTATGTCATAGAAGATCACCCCATGATGCGCGAGGCCATCGTGATGCTGCTTCGGCGCGTTCGTCCGGGGTGCACCGTGGTTGAATTGCGCCAGCTATCCGCTCTGGATCGTGCGCTGGAGCGCGCGGCGTCCCCGCCGGAGTTGTTCTGCCTGGACCTGAAACTGCCGGACACCCTGGGCATTTCGGGCGTCAAACTGCTCAAGGGCCGCTGGCCCGATGTGCCGCTGGTTGTCATATCGGCCTCGCCAGCGGGCGATGTGGAAGAGTGGTGCGTCGAAGCGGGCGCCGATGCCTACATTGAAAAATCCGCCGACGCCACCGAAATCATCGCCGTGCTGCGCACGCTGCTCATTGGCGACAGCGGTTTTGGCGATCTGGAGCTGCCCTCGTCTTTCGACGGTTCGCCAGAAACCAAACTGACCAAACGCCAGAAGCAATTGATCGTCATGCTCGACGAAGGGCTGTCCAACCGCGACATTGCCGAAAAACTCGGCCTGAGCGAGCACACGGTCAAGGTGCACATGTGGCGGATGTTCCGGCGTCTGGGCGCCAAAAGCCGCACGCAAACGCTGCACTTTGCCCGCACGCACGGCTGGCTGTCGTCGTAAACCCCTGGTATCAGCGTTTTCGGGTCGCCGCACAGTCGGTGGCAGAAACGGCGGCGCCCTCATCAGGCAGGATCAGGCTGAAGCGGCTGCCGCGCCCCGCGCGCGCGCTTGCCTGCACGGCAGCGCCCAGCGCGTCGGCCAGATGCCGGACGATCAAAAGCCCCAGTCCGTGTCCGGGACGTCGCGCCGTGGTGGCGGCGACGCGCGCTGGCGGCTGGCCGTTGCCGCTGAAAATCGCATCGATCTGTTCGGGCGCGACGCCGCAGCCGGTGTCCCACACGTCGATGCGCACGCCCGCCGCCGCACCAAGGCGCCGCGCTGTTACCAGCACCTTGCCGCGCGCGGTGTGGGCAATGGCGTTGTCCAGCAGGTTGCCCAGAATGCGGCGCAGCAGCACGGCATCGGTTTGCAGCGCCACGGGCGCGCTGCGCAGGCGCAGTTGCAGGTGCTTTTCAGCGGCCAGCGGCGCAAACTGGTCGACCAGCTCTTGCAGCAGGCGCGGCAAGTCCACCGTGGACGCTCGCGCGCGCCGCGCCAGGGCGGATGTGGCTGTGGCGGCGGCCTCGGGCAAACCGGCGCGCGCCGCCAGTTGCGCGTCGTCCAGCAAGCTTTTCAAAGCCAGCGCGGCCTGCCGCAGCTTGGGTGCGAATTCAGGGGCCATGTGCGGCTCGCGGGCCAGTTGCTCGGCATAGAGGCGAATGGCGTGCAGGGGCTGCTGCAAATCGTGCGCCAGACAGGCCATTTGGCGGTCTTTTTCGCGCAGTGCCTCTTGCGCGGCACAAAGCTGTTGCTCAAGGCGGGCGGCATTGTGATCGTGATTCATGCTGTTGTGGCCCCGCAAACAAAGGACACGCGACAAACGCGCGCTACACCGCGCAACCCGGCTGCGGCGCGCGGCAGCGGCGGCGGCGGCGGCACAGCCGCCGGCATCACAAATGCCCGCGCAGGGCGCGCTGGCGCAGCGCGTGCTCCATGACGACCAGCGCCAGCAAGGCTTCCAGAATGGGCGCGGCGCGAATGCCCACGCAGGGGTCGTGCCGCCCGCGTGTGAGCACTTGCACCGGCGCGTCATGCACGTCCACCGACTGGCGCGGCACGAGGATGGAACTGGTGGGCTTGACGGCCACGTTGACGCACAAGTCCTGCCCGGTGCTGATGCCGCCAAGCACGCCGCCATCGTGGTTGGTTTCAAAGCGCCCGCCGGGCAAGAGCGCGTCGCCGTGCGTGCTGCCGTGGTGCGTCGCGCTGGCGAATCCGTCGCCAATTTCCACGCCCTTGACGGCGTTCAGGCCCATCATGGCTTTGGCAATGTCGGCATCCAGCCGGTCGTACAGCGGATCGCCCAGGCCCACGGGCACGCCGCGCGCCTGCACGTGCAAGCGCGCGCCGCACGAGTCGCCCCGCTTGCGCAGCGCGCCCAGATAGTCTTGCAGCGCGGAGACGTCGGCCACCGGCGCAAAAAACGGGTTGCCCGCAACGTGCGCCCAGTCCTCGAAGGCGATGGCGATTTCGCCCAGTTGCCTCAGGCAGGCGCGAAATGTGGTGCCGCACTGCTGGAGCAGCCATTTCTTGGCGACCGCGCCAGCGGCCACCGTGGGCGCGCTCAGGCGCGCCGAGGCGCGTCCGCCGCCGCGCGGATCGCGCACGCCGTATTTTTTCCAGTAGGTGTAATCGGCATGGCCCGGGCGAAAGGTCTGGGCCACATCGCTGTAATCGTGGCTGCGCTGGTCGGTGTTGCCGATGAGCAGGCAAATGGGCGCGCCGGTGGTCTGGCCTTCGTAAACGCCGGAGAGGATTTCCACGCGGTCGGCCTCGTTGCGCTGAGTGACGAATTGGCTCGTGCCGGGACGCCGCCGATCCAGATCGGGCTGGATGTCTTGCGCATCCAGCGCCAGTCCCGGCGGGCAGCCGTCGATCACGCAGCCAATGGCCGGGCCGTGCGATTCGCCAAAGTTGGTTACGGCAAACAGGTTGCCAAGGGTATTGCCGCTCATGTCAAAAATTATCCCAGACCGTGCGCCGTCGTCGCCACCGCTGCTACTGCTGCCATTGCGCTCAGGCCGCCGCGTTGCCAGACGGGTTTTCCCGCGACCCGGGCGCTGCTGCGGCGGCTTCGGTGTCCTTGTTTTCGGGCCAGTCGCGGATGTAGGCCTTGAGCATGCGGTTTTCAAAGTTTTGCGCGTCGACCACGGCTTTTGCCACATCGTAGAAGCTGACCACGCCGACCAGGGCATTGCTTTCGATCACCGGCATGTAGCGCGCGTGGGTGTCCAGCATCATGCGGCGCACGTCGTCCATTTCAGTGGCCAGGGTGCAGATCAGCGGGCCGGGGTCCATGGCGCGATACACACTGGTTGTGCCCAGGCTGCCGCCATTGCCAAGCGTGGCGCGAATGACTTCCCGGAACGTGAGCATGCCCACCACGCGGCCATTGGAGAGCACGACCAGCGAGCCGATGTCTTTCTCGTCCATGATCCGGGCCGCGTCGGCCAAACTGTCCTCGGGCGTGATGGTGTACAGCGTGTTGCCCTTGACACGCAAAATGTCGCTGACCTTCATCTGTCTGTCCTCCAGCGCGGGCGGCGGCGCGCGCGCAAAATGATCAAAAGCAAAATATAGCCCAAGCGATCCTCATGGCTGCGCGGGCGGCAAGCGGCCAGCGCACGCTTCGGGCGACTGGAGAGCCTCTTGCAGCGTGGCGAAAGTCCAGCCTTTTTGCAGTGCCCACAGGCTGGCGACGGCTGGTTCGCAGCCAAGCAGCAGGCGCGCGATCAGTGGCGCCAGCGGGGTATTGGCCGGATCGATCAGCAGCGCGTGGCGCGCAGCTTCGTTCTCGCTGCGCACGGCCAGTTGCCCCACCCAGTCCATGGCTTGCAGCGCCTCCAGCACCGGGTTCAGGCGCAGCGCGTCAACGCGCAGGCGCGCGGCCAGTTGCGGCACACTCAAGCCGTGGATGCCCACCTCGCGGCTGGCAACCAGGGTTTGCAGCAGTTCGATGGCAAGCTGGAAATCCCACCCCGCGCTGTCGCCGCGCCGCGCCACGCCCGCCAGCAAGCTGGGCAGGTAGGCCGCGATCACCGCGCCCAGCAGCACAATCAGCCACGACATGTAAATCCACAGCAGCAAAATGGGCAGTGTGGCAAAAGCGCCGTACATCAGTGAATAAGTGGGAACGCGCGCCAGATAAATGCCCAGTGCGTGTCGCGTCACGCTCAGGCACAGGGCCACAAACAGCGCGCCAGCCAGCGCGTGCGACCACTTCACGGGCGCATTGGGCACGTAGCGGTACAGCAGCGTGACGCCGCCGGTCATCAGCAGCAATTGCAAAAAGCCCAGCGCAAACGCGCCGCCGCCCGGCAGCGCCGGAAACCAGCCCGCCGAGCGCGACACCACTGCCGAGGTGATCGCCAGACTGGTGCCCAGCAGCAGCGGCCCCAGCGTCAGCGCCGCCCAGTACACCAGCACGCGCTGGCCCAGCGGGCGCTTGCGCCTGACGCGCCAGATGTCGTTGAGCGTGTGGTCGATGGTCAGCACCAGCGTCAGCGCCGTCACCAGCAGGCCCGCCATGCCCAGCGTGCCCAATTGCCGCGCCTGACTGGCAAACTGGGTCAGGTAATCCATCACGTTGCTGGAGATGCTGGCCGGAATCAGGCTCTCGGCCAGCCACCGCTCCAGCGCCGCCTTGAAATCGGCAAACAGCGGAAACGCCGTAAACACCGACAGCACCACCGCGAAAAACGGCACCAGCGACAGCGTGGTGGTAAAAGTCAGCGAACTGGCCATCACCCCCAGCCGGTCTTGCTGGAAACGCTCGTGCAGCGTGGCCGCCGTGGGCAGCACCGGAAAATCGGTGAAGTCCTCGATGAACTGTTTGATCTGATTGGCAATCCACATGCCCGGTATGATGCCATCGCCCCATGCAGCACAGCAAAACCGCTCCCCATCCGCTTGCCGCCGCGCCCCTGCCCGCCAGCGTGCGCCTGACGCGCGCCGCCGCTTGCGCCTGCCTGCTGGCGCTGATTGCGCTGGCGCTGGCCTGGGAGCTTTGGCTCGCGCCGCTGCGCTCCGGCGGCTCCTGGCTGGCGCTCAAGGCCTTGCCGCTGGCGCTGCCGCTGGCCGGACTGCTCAAACTGCGCCTTTACACCTACCGCTGGAGCAGCCTGCTCATCTGGCTGTACTTTCTGGAAGGCGTCATGCGCCTGCGCGACGCCGCGCCCACGCCCTGGCTGGCCGCGCTGCAAATCGCGCTCAGCCTGGGCCTGTTCACAGCCTGCGGCCTGCACGTTCGCCTGCGCTTGGCCCGCGCCAGAAAACACGCCGCACCAGCGGACTGCGCCGCCCGGCCTGAAAACGCCGCCACCCATGACAGCGCCTGATGATCTCCTGAGCGCCTTGCGCGCCATCTGCGGCAGCGCGCACGTGCTGCAAGGCGACGGCCTGGACGCCTACGAGGCCGACCACCGTGGCCGCGCGCGCGGCCACGCGCTGGCCGTGGCCCTGCCCGGCAGCGTGGCTGAAGTGGCCGCCGTGGTCAAAACCTGCGCGCGCCAGCGCGTCGCCATCGTGCCGCAAGGCGGCAACACCGGGCTTTCCGTCGGCTCCGTGCCCGACGCCTCGGGCCGCCAACTGGTGCTCAGCCTCAAACGCCTGCGCGCGGTGCGCGGCATCGACGCCGCCAACCTCACCCTCACCGCCGAAGCCGGTTGCCTCTTGCAACAAGCGCAAGAAGCCGCCGCCGCCGCGGCGCTGCTGCTGCCGCTCAGCCTGGCCGCTGAAGGCAGTTGCACATTGGGTGGCAACTTGGCCACCAACGCCGGCGGCACGCAAGTGCTGCGCTACGGCAACGCGCGCGATCTGTGCCTGGGCCTTGAAGTGGTCACCGCGCAAGGCGAAATCTGGAACGGCCTCACCGGCCTGCGCAAAGACAACACGGGCTACGACCTGCGCGACCTGTTTGTGGGCAGCGAAGGCACACTCGGCATCATCACTGCCGCAACCTTGAAACTGTTTGCCCAACCCGCCACGCAACTGACCGCCTGGATTGCCCTGCCCGGCCTGCAAGCCGCTGTGGATTTGCTGGCGCTGGCGCGCGCGCAACTGGGAGCGGCGCTGACCGGCTTCGAGGTCATGAACCAGTTTTCCCTGCACCTGGTGCACACGCACTGGCCTGCCCTGCGCATGCCACCATGGCAACAAACCCCGTGGTGCGCGCTGCTGCAAGCTGGCTTTGCCGACAGCCCGCAGCATGCGCGCGCGCGCTTCGAAGCCCTGCTGCAAACCGCCCTGGCGCAAACCTGCGCGCAAAACGCCGTACTGGCCGAAACCGGGGCGCAAGCCGCGCAATTTTGGCGCGTGCGCGAAAACATTCCGGCGGCGCAACGGCAAGAGGGCCTGAACATCAAACACGACATCAGCCTGCCCACATCGGCCATCCCGGCCTTCGCCGCCGAAACCGGGGCGCTGCTGGCGCGCGAAATCGTTGGCGTGCGACTGGTCACCTTTGGCCATCTGGGCGACGGCAACCTGCACTACAACGTGCAAGCGCCCGAAGGACTGGACACCGCCGAATTCCTGCGTGCACAAGAGCCGCGCATCAACGCGCTGGTCTACGACGCCGTCGCGCGCTTTGGCGGATCGTTCTCGGCCGAACACGGCATCGGCAGCCTCAAACTCGGGGCCATGCGGCGCTACAAATCGCCCGTGGCGCTGCAACTGATGCGCGCCATCAAAACCGCGCTGGACCCGCAAGGCATCCTGAACCCGGGGCGCGTGCTGCCGCCCTGAAACCGGCCATCCTTTTTTGATACTGCTTCAAAATCGCGCCACAACGCCAGCGCAAGAATTGGCCCCCGTCCCGAACGCGAGGGGAATGCGCGCTTGCGACGCACAGCCCATCGCGTCATTGCGAGCGGGCATCCGGCATTGCAGCCACAGCCTGTTTTCCCGTCATTGCGAGGAGTTGCAAAGCGCGATGCGGCAATCCATGAAACGGCTGAATTTCTCGAAACGCCAGAGCAGAGTGCAAGACCTCAACTGGATTGCCACGTGCCCGGGCACTCGCAATGACGAGAGAAGAAGGATTGCAGCACACTTGCCTTTCTCTCTCCCTTGAGGGACAGAAGTGCCCCGGCAGGGGCGAGAGAGGGCAGGTACCCCTCGGCGCGGCGTGTGGGCGCAGCCGCGTCGCTTCGCTCCTCGCAATAACCAGAATCCAGGCGCTTCCCGTTGCGACAAAGGGCAGGGGATTGGGCTTTTCGTTGTGATGGGGACGGTTTTCAGTCCCAACTGAGCGCGGACAGGTCGTTGACGAAGATTGGCATGCTGCGCCACAGGCCGCGCAGGCGTTTGTCGGCCACGGAGACCCACTGCGGCTGGTACAGCCAGACCAGTGCGGCGTCCTGGGCCAGCAGGCGCTGCGCGTGGCCAAGCAGCCGGTTGCGTTCGGCCAGGTCGGCGGTGGTTTTGATTTTGGCGTACAGCGCGTCAAATTGCGGGTTGCGGTAGTTCCAGTAATAGCTTTGGGCAAAGTTGCCCAAATCGAACGGTTCGACGTGGCTGATGATGCTCAGGTCGTAGTTGCGGTCGGTGTGCGTGCCAGAGAGCCATTGCGCCCATTCCACGTTTTGCGCCTTGGCCACGATGCCGATTTTGGCCAGTTCGGAGATGATGATTTCGCCGCCCTGGCGGGCGTAGGCCGCGGGCGGCAGGGTCAGCGTGAGTGTCAGCGGCGTGGTGATGCCCGCTTCGCGCAGCAGGGCGCGGGCTTTTTCGGGGTTGTACGGATTGATGTCCGTGGTGTCCACGTAGCCGGGCGCGTCGGGTACGTAGTGGCTGCCAATGGGTACGCCGTAGCCGCTTTGCGCGCCTTCGATGACGGCCTTGCGGTCTATGGCCGCCGCGATGGCGCGGCGCACGCGCACGTCGTTCAGCGGTTTGCGCGCGTGGTTGATGGCCAGCACGGTTTTGGCGCGCGATCCGGCCACGATGATCTGGTAGCGCGGGTTGTTTTTGAAGCGCGCCACGCTGCGCTCGGAGATGCGGGCAAAGCCGTCCACGTCGCCAGAGAGCAGGGCCGCCGCCTGCGCCGCCGCATCGCTGATGAAGCGGAAGGTGGCGCGCTCGATGGCGATGGCGCTGGCGTTGCGAAAGTCCGGCCAGGCCTTGAGCGTGAGCGAGGCGCCCCGGCGCCAGGTCTCGAACGTGTAGGGGCCAGTGCCCACGGGCGTGGTGTTGTTGTTGGCCGCGCTTTCAGGCTCGACGATGGCGGCGGTGGCCTGCCCCATGTAGAACAGGAAGTCCGGATCCGGCTCCCGGTTGATGATGACCACGGCGTGCGCGTTTGGTGTCTGGATGCTTTCCATGGCGGCAAAGGTGCGCCGGTCTTTGTTGGTGCTGTTGGCATGGGCCGCGCGCTCGAAGCTGTATTTGACGCATTGCGCGTTCAGCGGCTCGCCATTTTGAAAGCGCACGCCCTGGCGCAAAAAGAAGGTGATGGCGCGCAAGTCGGGCGATACGCTCCAGCGCTCGGCCAGCAGCGGAGCAACCGAGCCGTCCGGGTTGATTTTGGTGAGCGTCTCCAGCACGTTGTAGAGCACGATTTCGGCAATGGACGAGGCGGCGCCCGTGGTCGGATCCAGCCCCGGCGGCTCCAGCGCCATGCCAAGCGTGACGGTGCGCTTGCGCGCCGCCTGTGCCCGGGCGGGCGCTGCCAGCGCCAGTGGCAGGGTCGACAATGCGGCGCTGGCTGGCAGGCCGATGGCGAAATGGCGTCGTTTCATGGGCAAAATCTCCCTGGCTGGTTTGAGGCACATGGGGCGCGATGGTAGCGCAGCCACTTGCGGGCGCGTCAGAATGGGCGCAAGGGTCGTGCCGCAATTGCCCCGATCCGCTGGCATGCCCCGGGACGTGCCCAACCGTTTTTTCGCCGATGACAGACGCTGCCGCCGCTCAACCGCTGATTCGCCGCACGGCCCATCTGGACATGGATGCGTTTTACGCCTCTGTGGAGTGCCTGCGCTATCCGCAGCTCAAGGGGCTGCCCATGGTCATTGGCGGTGCCCGGCGCAGCGAGGACGATTTGCTGGAGCGCGTGCGGCGCGCGCGGCCCGGGCGCGAATGGACGGCGCGGCACCTGGCCGAAATTCCCGTGGACTGTTTTGCGCGCCTGAAGGACTACACGGGCCGCGGTGTCATCACCACGGCCACTTACGCGGCGCGCCAATTTGGCGTGGGATCGGCCATGGGGCTGATGAAGGCGGCCAGGCTTTGTCCGCAAGCCATTTTGTTGCCGGTGGACTTTGACGAATACCGGCGCTTTTCGCGGCTTTTCAAGGCCGTGATCGCGGACATTGCACCGGTGATGGAAGACCGCGGCGTGGACGAGGTGTACATCGACTTCACCCACGTGCCCGGCGGTCAGCGCGCGGGCGGACGGGCGCTGGCGCGGCTGATCCAGAAAAGCATTTTCGAGGCCACGGGCCTGAGCTGCTCCATTGGCGTGGCACCCAACAAGCTGCTGGCAAAAATGGCCAGCGAATTCAACAAGCCCAACGGCATCAGCATCTTGTACGAGGCCGATTTGCAGCCGCGCATCTGGCCGCTGCCTTGCCGCAAGATCAACGGCATCGGCCCCAAGGCCGACGCGCGCTTGCAAAGCCATGGCATTCGCACCATTGGCGAACTGGCCGCGCGCGACGAGGCCTGGCTGGTGGCGCACTTTGGCAAAAGCTACGGCGCCTGGCTGCACGCCGCCGCCTGGGGCCGCGACGAGCGGCCCGTCGTCACCGAAAGCGAACCCGTGAGCATGAGCCGCGAGACCACTTTCGAGCGCGACCTGCATGCCGTGCACGACCGCGCCGAGCTGGGCGCCATCTTCACCCGGCTGGCCGAGCGCGTGGCCGCCGATTTGCAGCGCAAGGGCTACGCGGGCAAAACCATTGGCATCAAGCTGCGCTATGACGACTTTCGCATTGCCACGCGCGACGCCACCGTGGCCGATTACACGCAGGACGCGCGCCGCATCCGGCAAGTGGCCGGGCAATGCCTCAAGCGCGTGCCGCTCGACAAGCGCCTGCGCCTGCTGGGCGTGCGCGTGGGCAATCTGGTCAGACTGGGCGCAGATGGCGGCCTGCTTTTGCCAGCGGCGGCGCAAGCGCCAGCGGCCAGCGCGGCGGATCGGGAGCCGGAGCTTTTTTGATGGCGGCGGGCGCGTCCAGGGCTTGGGGCGCGGCGGCGTTGGGACGCGCACGCACGGCGATCAAGCGCATGGCATGGATTGGCGCTCTGCTTGTGGCGGTACGGGTGTGATGCCGGACGATTTATTTTTTGGCGTCAACGCACTGATACTGAATTCTGTAGGTTTTGGACCAGCAGGGCGAGAATCCCTGTGGGTGGCAGGTTTTGAGAACCGGGAACTGCCCACGATACATTTCAGCGCCGCCAAAGCCCCAGTTTTTGCAGCGCCGGTCGGCCTCAAGGTTGGCTTGCTCGGTGTCCCAGGTAACTTCTGTTTCGGCAACGCCCATGATCGGGGGGACGTCTATGCCCAGAATGATGTTGCCATCGGCTTTGCTACCCCCAACGAGCATCCAATCCATTTTGGCGTGGTTGGCGCACCCTGTGGCGAGAATTGCGGCGGTCAGGTAGACGATACTTTTGCTCATTTTTCAATCTCTTTGGTCAGTGCCGCCATAGAATACATCCAACGAATGCGGTAGGGGCATCGGGGCGAACAGAACGCTATTGCCGTGCGGTGCGCACGTTGCGCGGCAAGGGCATGGGATGGCTGGCGCGCCAGGGGTTGATGTCCAGCCCGCCGCGGCGGGTGTAGCGCGCGTAAACCAGCAGGCGCGTGGGTTTGCAGCGCGTCCAGATGTCCATGAAGATGCGCTCTGCGCATTGCTCGTGAAACTCGTTGTGGTTGCGAAAGCTCACGATGTATTGCAGCAGGCCGCCCTGCTCGATTTGCGCGCCGGTGTAGCTGATTTGCACGCTGCCCCAGTCGGGCTGGCCGGTGACCAGGCAGTTGCTTTTGAGCAGGCGGCTGCTCAGCGTCTCTGTCACGGCGGGCGCGTGCCAGGCGGCGCGCAGCAGCTCGGGCGCGGGGGTGTAGCGATCGCACTCGATGTCCAGCCGGTCCAGATTCAGGCCATCCAGTTCGGCAACGCGCTCGCGGGCGAAATCCTCGGGCGCGAGCAGGCGCACACTGGCCGTGGCGCGCACAGCACTGCCGTGCCAGATGGCGGCGCTGATGGCATCGGCCAGCAGGCGCTGGACGCTGGCCCCGCTGTCAAAGCGCGTGCCGCTGAAGCTGTTCAGGTAGAGCTTGAGGGATTTGCTTTCGATGATGTGCGTGCTCTCGCACGGCACCATGATGTGGGCAATGGCAATCTGGGGCTTGCCGCGCGCGTTGAGCCAGGACAGTTCGTAGGCCGTCCACAAATCGGCGCCCAAAAAGGGCGGCTGCTCGCCCACGCCGATTTCGGCGCGCTTGGGCGCGCGCGGCAGGGGCGCCAGCAGGCTGGCGTCGTACTGGTCAGCGTAGACGCTGGCCTTGCCCAGTGGCACGTTGCCGGGCAAGTCAGCGGCGTCGGCGGGTGTGGCGGGCGTGTTCATGCGTGGGTTTGCAAAAACGCAATCAGGTGCGGCAGCAGTTGCGCGCAGACGCCAGCAGCCAGGTCGTGGCCCATGCCGTCGATGGCGACAAAGCGCGCGCCGGGAATGCGCCGCGCCGTGTCCTGCCCGCAGGCCATGGGCACAAAGGCGTCGTGCACGCCGTGCAAAACCAGCGTGGGGCACTGAATGCGCTGCAAAAGCGCGGCGCGTCCGGTATCGGCCAGCACGGCCACCATTTGCCGCAGGCTGGCGTGCGGGTCGCTGTCGCGGGCCAGGGAGGCGTCGACCATGGCCCGCAAATCGGCGGGCGACTGCGGATGAGCCGGACTGCCCACGGCCCTGAAAAAATCCACACAGTAGCGCGCGAGGGCCTCGGGGTCTGTGCCACGCGGTTTTTTGAACATGGCCTTGAGCACCTTGGGATCGGGGCCGGGCAGGCCGCGCGCGCCGCTGCTGCTCATGATGCTGCTCAAGGTGATGACGCGCCCGGGCGCGGCCAGCGCGACGCGCTGCGCAATCATGCCGCCCATGCTGGCGCCCGCCACGTGGGCGCGCTGGATGCCGAGCGCGTCCAGCACGCCAATGGCGTCCTGCGCCATATCGGACAGGGTGTAGGGCAGGCGGGGCTTGATGCCCAGGGCCAGCCGCACGCCAGTCCAGAACAGATTGGGTTTGCCGCATTCGCTGAAATGGCGCGACAGCCCGGCATCGCGGTTGTCCATGCGGATGACGCGAAAACCCGCGTCCACCAAAGGCCGCACAAACACGGGCGGCCAGTGGATCAGTTGCCCGCCCAGGCCCATGATGAGCAAGATGGCCGGACGCGCGGCGTCTGCGGGGTGGGTGTCCTCAACGGCAATGGGGATGCCGTTGGCCTGGATTTGCGTGGCGGTCATAAAGGGCTTTGCAAGAAAAAATCGGGGTGTGCGGGCTGGATTTTCAGCGTTTGCGGCGAAACACCAGTCGCCTGCCCGGCTCGGACGCGCTGGCGGCAAAGGCATAGCCTTCCAGATCAAACGCCTGCAACTGCTCTGCCGTGCGCGCCTGGCACGCCACGGCATGGCGTGCCATCAGCCCGCGCGCGCGTTTGGCCAGAACGCTGATGACCTTGTATTGCCCGGCCCTGTAGTCCTCGAACACGCAGTCAATGACCGGCGCTTGCAGCGCCTTGCGATCGACGGACTTGAAATACTCCTGCGAGGCCAGATTGACAATGGCGGCGGCGGGCGGCTGGCTGGATTTGAGGCGCTGGTTCAGGTGCTCGGTAATGCGCTGGCCCCAGAACTGGTAGAGATTGCCACCGCGCGACGTGGTCAGGCGCGTGCCCATCTCCAGCCGGTAAGGCTGCATCCAGTCCAGCGGACGCAGCACGCCGTACAGGCCGCTCAGAATGCACAGATGCTCTTGCGCCCAGTCCAGTTGCGCAGGCGTGAGCGTCCGGGCGCTCAAACCGCCGTACACATCGCCATCGAAAGCCAGCACGGCCTGTCTGGAATTGGCAGCGCTGAATCTGGACGACCACGCCGCGTAGCGCGCGGTGTTGAGCGCGGCCAGCGCGTCGCTCAAGCCCATGAGTTGCGCGATCTGCTGCGGCGAATACTGGCGCAGCACGGCAACCAGCTCGGCCGCGGCGCGGGCAAACTCGGGCAGCGTGTGGGGCAGATGGGCGGGCACCGGCGTTTCGTAATCCAGCGCCTTGGCAGGGGACAGCAAAAAAAGCATACGGGCCATTGTGTACCAGGATGCGGGCGGGCGTGGCGCTGCTGCCC
>JAISNB010000008.1 GCA_031276435.1 Burkholderiaceae bacterium
GCGCTCGAATCGCTGGTGAATCTGGCGGGCGCGCTGTTTGGTCTGGTGATGCTGAATCTGGCGGCGCAACCGGCCGACGCGCAGCATCCCTACGGGCACCACAAGGCGGAGTATTTCGCCTCGGGCTTTGAGGGCCTGCTGATTTTCTGCGCCGCGCTGCTCATCATGGCCGCGGCGCTGCCACGGCTTTGGGCGCCGCAACCGCTGGCGCAACTGGGTTGGGGCATGGCGCTTTCGGTGCTGAGCGCGATTGCCAACGGCGCTCTGGCGTGGCTCATGTTGCGCGGCGCGCGGCGCGCCCAGTCCATTGCGCTGGAAGCGGGGGCGCGGCATTTGTTTGCCGACGTGTGGACTTCAGCGGGCGTGCTGGTCGGTTTGCTGCTGGTGCTGGCGACGGGCTGGCTGTGGCTGGACGCGGCGGTGGCCATGGCCGTGGCGCTGAACATTTTGCGCGCGGGCGCCCGGCTGGAGCAGATCAAAGAGCGTCTGGCCGGTTGCGGCGCCTGAAGTCACGGTGCCCACCGGCATCTTGTGCGTGATGTCCACGCCCACTGCGCCAAACATGACAGACTCCATGCCGTGCTGCCCGCGCCCTGCCTCATGTCGGTGCGCGTAGCGGTAATCGACCAGCGTGTTCAGGTTGGCGTCGGCCACGTCGATAAAAGCCTCGTCAACAAATTTCATGGCGATGGATCACCCAACACCCGCCTGACTGGCGCGTGCCTCATGGCGGCCTTGCACACCCGCCAGCAACAGGGCGGTTGACCAGGCAATGCAAGTGCATTGCCATGCGGGCCTTCACCCCCTGGAGATTGCCGTCATGCCGACCACACTTGAAGCCGAATCCACTCTGCCCGAACGCTACCAGACCACGGTTCCAGAAACCGTCCGCCGCGCGCTGCGCCTGGGCAAGCGCGACAAAATCCACTACGCGATCTGGTCAACCGGCGAGGTCGTCCTGACCCGCGCCGCTGCCGTTGGGAAAGATGATCCCGTTCTGGGGCAGTTCCTGGATTTCCTGGTCCAAGACATTGCCAAGTACCCCGAACGACTTCAGCCCATTGACATGAGCTTGGTGCAACGGGGGCGCGAACTGACCGCTGGCATCGAAATCGATCTGGACGCTGCTCTGTCGCCGCAAGACGAATGGCCGCGCCTACCCAACCGCTCCGGGGAGCACGCCCGGCGGCCACCCGGTGCGCATCCATGGCTGGACAATCTTCGCGCATCCCCCGGTTTTTAACCAGTACGAAAAATTCCTTCAGCAGGTCGCCGATCTGCGCGCGAAAGCACCAACGGACTATCAGAAAAGGAACGCCTCCAAAAGGCTTGCCGCCATCGTTCACCTAGCATTCGACGCAATCCCGCAAGACTTGGAGCGGCCAGAATACCGGCTGTTCTTCCAGTTCCACGCGGTCAGCAAGGTGATTATGCTGGTCTGGGTCAACAACGCGGACACGAAGCGCGCATACGAAAGCGATGCAGACGCTTACTGGGTATTCAAAAAAATGCTGGCTGACGGCCAGCCCCCAGGCGACTGGGAGCCACTGCTGGCTGAGGCGCGCTCCCAGAGTGCGCGACCACATTGAAGGCGCTGTCCACTAAACCCACGCATTGCGCGCGCGTACGCCCTGTGCGGGTACTCGCAATGACGACGAAGTGGGAGCGATGCCAACGAACGAGGAGAGTTACCTGTGCATCCGGTTTCTATGTAAGGGTCGGGAACAAATGGTTACGCCATTTGCCTTTTCCTGCCCCACGCTTGAACAGAGCAGGGCGTGCCTCAAATCAAGGCCGCGGGGTCTTCGGCGGTTTCCAGAAAGACGCGGGCTTTGCGCGGCGAGACGAGTACGGAGTCGCCTTCTTTCAGGCCCAGGGCGCGGTATTCGTCGGCGGGCAGGTGCGCTTCGATGATTTGGCCGACGGGGCCGTTCTGTGGGATCAGTTCCAGCCGCGCGAATGAGCCGACGACCAGCGCGCGGTCGATCCGCGTTGCCAGGCCGGGCGCGCCAGCGGCATGGCGCGTCACAACCAGGTCGCTTGGGCGCACGAAGGCCAGCGCGTCGGCGGCGAGGCTGCTGGTGTGTTCAGGCGCGTCGATGGACCAGTCGCCCAGGTGCAATTGCCCGTTGTGGGCGCGACCGCGAAACAGGTTGACGTCGCCCAGGAAGCCGTAGACGAACGGGCTGGCTGGGTGTTCCCAGACTTGCTGCGGCGTGCCAATTTGCTCGATTTGTCCCCGGTTCATGACGACAACGCGGTCGGCCACTTCAAGCGCCTCTTCCTGATCGTGCGTGACGAAGATGCTGGTAACGTGCAATTCGTCGTGCAGGCGGCGCAGCCAGCGCCGCAGTTGCTTGCGCACTTTGGCGTCCAGCGCGCCAAAGGGTTCGTCGAGCAGCAGCACCTTGGGCGCGACGGCCAGTGCGCGCGCCAGGGCGATGCGCTGGCGCTGCCCGCCCGAGAGTTGCGACGGATAGCGGTCGGCCAGCCAGTCAAGCTGCACCAGGTTGAGCAGTTCGTGCACGCGGGCCTTGATGACGGCCTCGGTCGGGCGCTGCCCGGCGGGTTTGACGCGCAGGCCGAAGGCCACGTTTTCAAACACGGTCATGTGCCGGAACAGCGCGTAGTGCTGGAATACGAAGCCGACCTTGCGGTCGCGCACGTGCACGTCCGTGGTGTCGGCGCTGTCAAAGAAGATGCCGCCGCTGTCGGCGCCTTCCAGCCCGGCAATGATGCGCAGCAAGGTGGTTTTGCCGCAGCCCGATGGGCCAAGCAGCGCGACCAGTTCGCCCGATTCGATGTTCAGGCTCACGTCGTTGAGCGCGTGAAACTGTCCAAAGCTTTTGCGGATGTTGCGTATTTCAATGCTCATGGTTTTGCCTGCTGGGCCTGCGGTGGTGGGGCGGTTTCGGTTTCATGTTACGCGCCCCGGTGCCAGGTGATGGTGGGCGCGGCGGCGATGATGGGCTGCTCGGGCGGCAGGTCGGCAACAGCCGCAAGTTCGTGCTTGTTGAGCCATTGCACGATGGTTTTGAGGATCAGGGTCATGATGGCCAGCACGGCCAGCAGCGAGGCCACGGCAAACGCGGCTTGCGACTGGTATTCGTTGTAGAGGATTTCCACGTGCAGCGGCATGGTGTTGGTTTGGCCGCGGATGTGGCCCGAGACGACCGAGACGGCGCCAAACTCGCCCATGGCGCGCGCGTTGCACAGGATCAGGCCGTAGACCAGCCCCCATTTGATGTTGGGCAGCGTCACGCGCCAGAAGGTTTGCCAGCCGTTGGCGCCCAGGACGATGGCGGCTTGCTCCTCGTCGTTGCCCTGGGCCTGCATGAGCGGGATCAGCTCGCGCGCGATGAAGGGGAAGGTGACAAATACGGTTGCCAGCACGATGCCGGGCACGGCGAAGATGATCCTGATGTTGTGCTCGGACAGCCACGGCCCCAGTTGCCAGCCGTGCGCGCCAAACACCAGCACGTAGATCAGGCCAGCCACCACGGGCGAGACTGAAAACGGCAAGTCCACCAGCGAGATCAGAAATGCCTTGCCCCGGAATTCAAATTTGGCGATGGCCCAGGCCGCGGCCACGCCAAAGACCAGATTCAGGGGCACGGCAATGACGGCGGTCAGCAGCGTCAGGCGGATGGCGGCCCAGGCGTCAGGCTCCCGGAGCGCCGCCACATAGGCTTGCCAGCCGTTGCGCAGGGCTTCCACAAAAACGGTGACCAGCGGCAAGACCAGAAACAGCGACATGAAGCCGAGCGCCAGCGCCGTGAGCAGCCAGCGCGCCCAGGGCGCTTCGGTGGTGCTGATGACAGCGCGCGGCGCCTCTGGCGCGGCGCGGCGCGTGGTGGTGTTGGTGGTGGCGCTCATGGGGTTTTTCCGTCACCGGCGTTGCGGCGCTGCCAGACTTGCAGGCCGTTGATGATGAGCAGCAGCACAAACGAGATGCCGAGCATGACGGTGGCCACCGCCGTGGCGCCCGCGTAGTCGTACTGCTCGAGCTTGCTGACGATGATCAGCGGCGTAATCTCGGAGACCAGCGGGATGTTGCCCGCGATGAAGATGACCGATCCGTATTCGCCCACCGCGCGCGCAAACGCCATGGCAAAGCCCGTGAGCAGGGCGGGCGCGGTGGCTGGCAGGATCACGCGCCAGAAGGTTTGCCAGCGCGTGGCGCCAAGGCACATGGCGGCTTCTTCCAGTTCTTTTTCAAAATCCTGGAGCACCGGTTGCACCGTGCGCACCACAAACGGCAGGCTGATGAAAATCAGCGCCAGCACCACGCCCGCGGGCGTGAAGGCCACCGTGATGCCCACGGCTTCGAGGTACTGGCCGATCCAGCCGTTGCCAGCCAGAATGGCCGTCAGCGCAATGCCCGCCACGGCGGTGGGCAGTGCAAAGGGCAGGTCCACCAGCGCGTCGAACAGTTTCTTGCCCGGAAAATCGTAGCGCACCAGCACCCAGGCCACCAGCATGCCCGCCACCGCATTGATGCCCGCGGCCAGCAGCGACGCGCCAAACGTGAGCCGGTACGAGGCCAGGGCGCGCGCGCTGGTCACGGCGTCCCAGAACTGCGGCCAGGTCAGCGTCAATGTCTTGAAGACGAGTGCCGACAGCGGAATCAGCACGATCAGGCTCAGGTACAGCAAGGTGTAGCCAAGCGTCAGGCCAAAGCCGGGCAGTACGCGCTGGCTGGCCACCTTGCGGCGCCCGGGAGCGGCGGCGTTCTCAGGAAGGCTTGCAGCAACCATTTACTTGCCCGCGGTGTAGAGCTGGTCAAACTGGCCGCCATCGCTGAAATGCGTTTTCTGCGCCTGGCCCAGCGAACCGAAGTACTTTTCGACCGCGAACAGTTGAATCGGCTTGAACGCGCCGCTGTGCCGCTTGAGGATGGCGGCGTTGACGGGGCGCAGCCCGTGCCGGGCGGCAATTTCCTGCGCGGCATCGGAGTACAGGTAATCCAGATAGGCCCTGGCCTGCGTGGCCGTGCCTTTTTTGGCCGTTGTACGCTCCACCACGGCCACCGGGTTTTCCGTAAGCAGGCTGATGGCCGGGTGGATGGCTTCGACCTTGCCCGCGCCAAATTCGCGCTCGACCGAAATGACCTCGGACTCAAAGGTAACCAGCACATCACCAATGCCGCGTTGCAGGAAGATGCCCGTGGCGTCGCGCCCGCCGCGCGCCAGCGTGGGCACGTTCTGGTAGAGCTTGCGCACAAACTCGGCGGCCTGCGCGTCGCTGCCGCCCCGCTCGCGCACCTGTCCCCAGGCCGCCAGATAGGCCATGCGGCCATTGCCGCCGGTCTTGGGGTTGACCACGATCACTTTCACGTCGGGGCGAATCAAATCGTCCCAGTCGCGAATGTTCTTGGGGTTGCCGTTGCGCACCAGAAACAGCATGGTCGATGTGGTGGGAACCGCATTGTTGGGAAACCGCTGCCGCCAGTTCTTGTCCACCACACCCTTGTCGGCCAGGAAATCGACATCGGTGGTGGTGTTCATGGTCACCACATCGGCCTCCAGCCCGTCGGCCACGGCGCGCGCCTGCGCGCTCGATCCCGCGTGCGACTGGTCAATCTTGATGTCCCGTCCCGTGCGCTTCTTGTAGTCGGCCACAAAGGCGGCGTTGTAGTCCTTGTAGAACTCGCGCGCCACGTCATACGACACGTTTAGCAAAGTCACCGCTTCCGCCGCCGGGGCCTGCGCGCGCGCGCCGCCCGCGGCGGCAAGGGCCAGCAACAGGGTGGACAAAATCATGCGGAATGCGTTACTGCGCTTCATGGTGCTTCCTGGCGAATGCGGGTGGTGGCCCTGGGC
>JAISNB010000046.1 GCA_031276435.1 Burkholderiaceae bacterium
CCGCAACCGCTATAATCGTTGGTTGCCCGGAGAGATGGATGAGTGGTTTAAGTCGCACGCCTGGAAAGCGTGTGTGGGTTCATTGCCCACCGCGGGTTCGAATCCCGCTCTCTCCGCCAAAGCCCCCTGGAACAGCAGGAAAAATTTCGGGCAACCCCTGAAGGCCGCGTGAAACAAGGGTTTTCAGGCACCTGATAAGCCCCACCCAGCCCAATCGAAAACCGGAAAATACGGTTGTCCGCAGCCAGCGCATGGGCATTTTTTAATGGGCGTCGGACCAATGAGGGTGCGCGATGCCCACCGATACACTCGATTTCGGCAACTGGCTGATTTGCGAACAAGCGACCAGTGGGTAGCACACAGTCAGCGCGCCGCCGCTGTTGGATCGCTGGGGGTCATGCGTCTATTGAATCTGCGCCCGTGTGGACGAGATTCGCACTCTCAAGTGTGTTCCCTGCGCCAAGGTGTTGTAGATCGGGCAGGTTTGCTGGAACGTCCGAATCCATTTGCGTGCCTGGCGAACGTGCGCTGCGGGAACCAGAAACTCCAGGCTGATGAAGGCGTAACGGCGGCTGTCGCCCGGGTCTGGCTCCGAATGGATATGGATGCGCAATGGCAGGGTTTCGATGCCACCGCTCTCACGGGCTTGTGCCTGCACGACGGCGGCCGCGCAGGTGCCCAGCGCAGCCAGCAGTAGTTCGGCGGCAGCCCAGCCTTCGCCGGGGCCGCCGCGCTGTGTGGTGGCATCGGCAACCAGATGTTGCTCCCTTGCCGATGCAATGAAGCGCCCTGTTTGCAGCGTAGCGCCAAGCTGGATTTGCGGCATGGACGAAGACTCAGCGGTTCCTGGCGATGCGCTCGCGCCAAGCACCGGGCGCGGGCGTGGCAAGCCCCAGATTTTCCCGCAGCGTGTTGCCTTCGTATTCGGTGCGCAACAGGCCGCGCCGCTGCAATTCCGGCACAACGGTGTCCACAAATTCCTGGAATGCGCCGGGTTGATCGGTAGCCGTTACCGTGAAGCCGTCACCAGCGCCCTCAGTGAACCACTGCTCCAGGCCATTGGCGATTTCAGACGGAGTACCGATGAAATTGCCTTCGGTGCGACCGCCATATTGTTTGCCCAGTTGGCGCAGCGTCAGGCCTTCCCGGCGAGTGATTTCAACGACTTCGTCGTAATGGCCGACGATGCTCGGGTTTTTCAGAGCTGGCAAGTATTCGTCCAGCGGAAATTGCGACAGATCAATGTCCATGTGGTAGGCCAGTGTGGAAAGGCCTGCCACGTCGGGCACCAGTTCGGCCAAACGGGCCTTGCGCTTCTGCGCTTCTTCCGTGGTCCTGCCGATCACCGGTGTAATGTCTGGCAGGATTTTGATGTCTTCGGCGCGGCGTCCGTGACGCACGGCGCGCGCTTTGACATCGCTGTAAAACTCTTTGGCCGATTCAAACGATGCATGGCTGCAAAAAACCACGTCGGCCCAGCGGGACGCGAAATCGCGGCCAGCATCCGAAGCGCCGGCCTGGATCAGTACCGGCCATCCCTGTGGCGGGCGTGGCACGTTCAATGGCCCCTGGACATTGAACCAGCGGCCCTGATGGTGAATTGCCTCAATCTTGTCCGGATTGGCAAAACGGGCGTTTTGGCGGTCGAGCACCAGCGCATCAGCGGCCCAGCTATCCCACAGCTTTGCGGATACTTCGAGGAACTCGTCGGCTTTCGCGTAGCGTTCGTCGCGACCGATATGTTCGGCGTGGCCGAAATTCTTTGCTTCCGCATCCTGGAATGAGGTGACGATGTTCCAGGCGGATCGCCCGCCGCTGATGTGATCCAGCGTGGCAAAAGTACGCGCCACATGGAATGGTTGCTGATAGCTGGTCGATACAGTGGCAGCCAGACCCAACCGCTCAGTAACGGCAGCGATATTGGACAGGATCGGCGTCGGGTCCAGGCGCAGTGAACCCAGCGCACCGTAACGCACCTGACCTTCGATGCTGCCGTTATAGCGGTTCGGCACCGCCAGGATGTCGGGAAAGAATGCAAGGTCGAACCGGCCGGATTCAAGAATACGGCCGATTTTCTGGTAGTAGGCCGCGCTCAGCCAGCCATGTTCCGCACGCGGATCCAGCCAGCCGCTGGCGCGTCCCGGGCCAGCCGTAACGAAGGCTGATAGGTGTAGTTTGCCGTGGGTTCGTGTCATGGTCTGTCCTCGTTTTAAGGGTGTGTTTTCAATTCGGCGGCAACGACGGCACGAATGCTGTCGAAGCGGTTGTCGTTTAACCGGTCGAGCACATTGACTCGCTCCGGATAGATGCCCAGGGCATGAAAGCTGTCTGCCAACTCCTGCACGTTCTGCTTGGTTGGCTGGTCGACCAGGTTCAGGTTTTCCGCACCTGAGTAGGAAGAGCGATGGGCCTTGAGCACTTCAAGGTAGACCTGCCGTTCCAGGATGTCGGAGCCAAAACCACCCAGTCTGGCGAATTTTTCGACTGCCTGCTCGGGATGGGCCTCGATGTAACGCTGCGCATCCCGTACCAACAGCGTCAAGGCCGCCGCAGCCTGCGGATAACTCTTGACGAATTTTTCACTGCCGACATAAAAAGCGTAATCGTATGTTTTGACGTTCGGCAATGCCCGGGCCTTGTGGCGGCGCCTGGCCAATTCAATCATGGGCTGCCAACTGATCCAGGCATCTACGCGCCTGTTGGCAAATGCCGCCTCGGCATCGGGCGCGCTCAGGTTGACATAGTCGACATCCCTGAGCGTCAGGTTGGCAGTCTTCAAATAGCGCACCAGGCTGTAGGTTCCAGTTGTGCCGCGGTGGTCGGCCACTTTCTTGCCTTTGAGGTCGGCGGCGGACTGAATGGGCGAGTCGGCATGTACCAGAATGTCAACCTCGTTGTGCGGCAGCGGGTAGGACACCAGCGGTACCAGCGGTACGTTGGCGCCAATGGCATAGATCAACGCGGTGGAGGTGACGAAGGAGAAATCGACGGCGTTGGCGCTAATTGCCTCGATCACTGGTAACGATGCCTGGAAGCCCGGCTTCCAGTCAATCGTCGCGCCGCCCAGGCGACGGGCAACATCCAGATCGCCAATGCCATAGCGGATTACCGTGGCTGGCTCGGTCTTGCCTTCGCCGATCTGGGACCAGCGGATGGTTTTGGGAAAGGCGGCTTGCTGTTGTGCCTGTGTGCTGCCATGGCGTGCCAGCAGCAATGCGGCAGTCAGGCCCCCACTCGCTGCCAGCACGTCCCGGCGCGTCACGGATCGCTTGAGATGAGTGGCAATGTTTATCTTCATGATTGGATTTCCTTTGTAAAAGTAGGGATAAGGTTTGGGAATTTGGGTTTCATCAAGCCTGGTGTACGGCAACGAGTTCGTTCAACAGCGCCTCTTTGAGTTCTGCCAGTTCATGGTTGCTGCGATGCCGGGGGCGCGGCTGCGAAATGTTGATGTCATGCGCAATTTCTCCATTGCCTAGCAGAATCACCCGGTCCGATAACACCAGTGCTTCTTCCACGTCATGGGTGACCAGCAGTACCGTGCGCGGCGATTCCAGCCATAGCCGCTCCAGCAGCAACTGCGCGGTCACGCGAGTCAGCGCGTCCAGTGCGCCAAAGGGTTCGTCCAGCAGCAGCCAGTCGGGCTGGTGGATCAAGGCCCGTGCCAATGCCACGCGCTGTTTCTGTCCTCCGGAAAGCTGCGCGGGCCACAATGATTCCAAGCCCTGCAAACCGACATGCGCGAGCAGGCGGCGCGCATCGCTTAGCCGTTTGTGTTTGTCCAAGCCCAGCAGAACATTGCGCTCGACACTCCACCATGGCAGCAACCGATCTTCCTGAAACATCACGCGCACTGTGATTTTTCCGTCGACGGCCTGTCCAATGGGACGCACGCTGCCAGCATCCGGCGTCTCCAGACCGGCAATCAGGCGCAGCAGGGTGCTTTTGCCAGCGCCACTGACCCCGAGCACGGAAACGAACTGGCCGGGCTTGATGTGCAGTTCCAGTCCGCTGAAAATGCGGCGCTCGCCGTAGCGGTGGCTTAGGGCGTTGATGCTGCAGCCAATTGTTGGCATCGTTGTTGCCATCACCGCTTTTCCAGTGGCTGGTAGCTGGAATGCCATTTCAGCACTCTCTGCTCGATTACGCGGGTGATCTGGTCGGCCGCCAAGCCTGCCAAGGCATAGATCAGGATGGCCAGAATGACGCGATCATTGCGAAGCATCTCGCGCGCATTCTGGGCGATGTAACCGACGCCATCCTTGGCGTTGATGGTCTCGGCAATTACCAGAGTCAGCCAAGCCACGCCCAGCGCATAGCGGATGCCGGTCAGAATCGAAGGCATGGCACCCATCAAAACGATGTCGCGCACCAACTCCAGCCTGTTTAGACCATAGGACTGGCCAAGCTGGATCAACCGCCAGTCGACATTCTTGATGCCGTTGACAGTATTCAGGTAAACCGGAAACAGTGTGCCCAGCGCCACCAGGATGACTTTGGGTTCCTCGCCAATTCCGAACCAGGCAATCATCAGGGGAACCAAAGCCAGATGCGGGACGACGCGCACCATTTGCAATGTGCTGTCGATCAGACCTTCGGCGGTACGCGACATGC
The DNA here is from genome assembly GCA_031276435.1 of Burkholderiaceae bacterium. GTDB lineage: Bacteria > Pseudomonadota > Gammaproteobacteria > Burkholderiales > Burkholderiaceae_C > Ottowia. Next base: position 4,615 of record JAISNB010000046.1, read on the forward strand.
CCACCAGAAAGCCCAACAACAAACCGGTGCAGGCACCAATCGCAAAGCCGATACCGATGCGCCGCAGGCTGACCAAAATACCATTTTGCAACTCGCCGGTGCGCGTCAGATCCAGCGCAGCCTGCAAGACCTTGCTTGGCGGAGGCAAAGTCGAAGATGAGATGGCTGAGATGTTGGGTAGAAGCTGCCAAAGCAACAGCACCGTGGCCGGAATGATCCATGGCAGGACTGCGGATTTCAAAATTCGCATCAGTTTTATTGAAAATAAAATAACAACTTGAATGTTGACTGGATTGTACGGATCAGCCAATTTCCGAACAAATACATAATTCTTATTTACTTATGCCAAAAATCCAAGCGCATTCCTGAAAAACATTTTCCAGAACGAAGGTTGAAATCAATTGGCGAGTGGCTTGCGCCACTACATTGTCGGTGGCGAGTTGACAAAAGCATCCGCCAAGCCTTGAGAAGATGACGGCGTGCTGGCCGGAATATGTGTCCGTCCAGTTCCGTTGGAACGGCAATTCGTTGCCGGGGGGATATACCAGGTGTAGGGCGCGCGGCGTGACCCAGCGACAAGTTTGTTCTATGGCGACGCGCCAGGCTGGATTGCTGGGATTTCCGGGAATAGTTGATTGCGCAGCCTTAGCGGCCGGGAGCCTTATTCTGGGGCCATCGTCAATGGCTGGTTCGTGTTCCTGGCCCGCCGATGTCCAATTGCTACACGGTGCGAGTGAGTGCGTTTTGCCGCCTGGAATGTGGCCGCGCTTGAGAAGGCGCCTGTGCGCGATGATTGACCGCCACGTGGTCGGAAACAACGTGCCTCAGCGCACGGTGGGGCACGTTGTTTGTTGCAGGCGGAAAATTCAGCGCCGCGCGGCCAGGCGCCTCAGCACTGTGGTCATGCAGTCGATTTCGTCAAAGGTGTTGTAGAAGGCCAGCGAAGGCCGCACTGTGGATTCCAGGCCAAAGCGCCGCAGTATGGGTTGGGCGCAGTGGTGGCCGGTGCGCACGGCAATGCCTTCCTGGTTGAGGGCCTGGCCAACTTCGTCGGTGCTGTAGCCAGCGAGCACAAAGGAGAGCACGCTGGCTTTGTCGGGCGCGGTGCCGATAAGGCGCAGGCCCTTGATGGTGCGCAATTGCGCCATACCGTAGGCGAGCAGGTCGTGCTCGTAGCGGGCGATGTTTTCCAGTCCCAGGCGGCTTACGTAGTCCAGCGCCGCGCCCAGGCCCACGGCGTCGGCAATGTTGCCGGTACCGGCCTCGAATTTGTTGGGGATGGGCTGGAAGATGGTTTTTTCGAAGGTGACGTCGGCAATCATGTTGCCGCCACCCTGCCAGGGCGGCATGTCTTCAAGCACTTCGCGCTTGCCCCAGAGGGCGCCGATGCCCGTCGGGCCAAAGATTTTGTGGCCCGAAAAGACGAAGAAGTCCGCGTCCATGTCTTGCACATCCACGCGCATGTGCGCTATGGATTGGGCGCCGTCCACCAGCGCCCTGGCGCCCGCGCGGTGCGCCAATTCCACAATTTTCCTGACGGGCACCACGGTGCCAAGCGCGTTGGAGACCTGGGTTACGGCCACGAGTTTGGTGCGGTCGCCAAGCAGTTTCTGGTATTCGTCGAGCAGTACCTGCCCATCGTCATCGACCGGAATGACGCGCAGACGCGCGCCTTTGGCAGCCGCCAATTGTTGCCAGGGCACGATGTTGGCGTGGTGCTCCAGGTGGCTGACGATGATTTCGTCGCCCTCGCCGATGTGCTGCCAGCCCCAGCTTTTGGCGACGAGGTTGATGGCCTCGGTGGTGCCGCGCGCGAAGATGACTTCGTTGACGTCGGGTGCGTTGATGAAGCGGCGCACGGTTTCGCGCGCGCCTTCGTAGGCGTCGGTGGCGCGGGCGGCCAGATCATGCGCTGCGCGGTGGATGTTGGAGTTTTCGTGCGCGTAGAACCAGCCCAGGCGGTCAATGACGGCTTGCGGTTTGTGCGTGGTGGCCGCGTTGTCAAACCAGATGAGCTGGCGGCCATGGATGCGCTCTTGCAGGATGGGAAAGTCGCGGCGCACGGCGTGGATGTCAAATGCGGCGTGCCTGTCTTGTCCGGCCAGCGGTATGCTGCCGCCGCCATCGCGCAGCGCGGGTTTGGCGGGCGTGACGTGGCCGTCGGGCAGCGTTACGGCATCCACAAAATAGTATTGCGATTTGCTTGCCGCAGTGGCATGGGCAGGGTTGTCTGAGTTGCCCGGCAAGCCAGCCGCTGGCGCGGCATGGGCCGGGGCGTTGCCTGGCAGGCTGGGGACGCTGACAAATTCCGGCCAACTGGCCGAATCCGTCAGTGCCGTGGCATCGGGCAAGCGTTGCGTGCCTGCGGGGTTGTTGCTTGCGGCAGGGCGCGCTGCCAGTGGCGCGGGCGCGGCGGCGGCAGCATCCGCCGCTGCTGGCGATGCGCTGGCGGCCTGATCGCCGCCACGCAAGGCGTTCAACGCTTGCAGCACCAGCGCATCGTCCACCTGCATTTTGCCGGGTGTCGCGTTGCTGAGCGCCGCGCTGTCCGCGCCACCGGCTGAAGGGTGGCCGTGGCCGTCGCCCACAAAGTAGAAGGGGCTGGCCGCCGCCGTGCCCGCGGGGTGTTGCGCGGCAGCGGTGGCTGTGGCATCGCGCGCCTGGGGCACATCTTGCGCGATGGCAGCGCCCGTTCTTGGCGCGTAGCCGGGCACTGTGGTGTACACGCGGTCTGGCACGCCATTGCCCGCCTGGGCGTTGGGCGTGAGGTGCGCGACGCGGTTGGCCAGCGACAAAACAGGCGTTGGCGATGAGGGAACAAAGTTGGCGCCTGGCATGAGGCCTTGCGGTATGGGCGTGCCGGGTACGGCTGCCGACAGGCCCGATGGGCTGGACAGCAACGATCCGGGTGGAGCCACATTGCCGGGGGCCTGCACGCCCGGCGGCAGGCCGGGTTCAACACCGGCCGCGCTGGCGGGCGGTTTGGGCGGCGCACCAGCACCGCCGCCTTGCGCCACTGCGCTGCTTATGGTTGGCACCGCGCGCGCGCCGCCCGGCAGGACGGCAAACATGGCGTTGGCCATTTGCGCCAGCACGGCAATGTCCAAAGGCGCTTGCGCCGAGTCTGGCTGTGGTGGTGGTGGCGGCACGGGCGCTGGCGCGGCGGGCAAACTGGCGGCGTTGGCACTCAAGGGATGCCTCCTTATTTATAGGTGTCCAGGGCGGAATAGTCGTGGTATTTGTTGACTTCCACATCTTCCAGCACGGCGAGCGCATCGGGCGTGAGCACGGCCAGCGAGCAATACAGCGAGATGAGGTAAGAGGCAATGGCGTGGTCGTTGATGCCCATGAAGCGCACCGACAGCCCCGGGCTTTGCTCGCCTGGCAGGCCCGGCTGGAACAGCCCCACCACGCCCTGGCGGCGGTCGCCCACGCGCAGCAGCAGGATGGACGATTTGCCACCGGCCACGGGGATTTTGTCGGAAGCCACCAGCGGAACGCCGCGCCAGGTGATGAATTGCGAGCCGAACAGGCTGATTGTGGGCGGCGGCGTGCCGCGGCGCGTGGCTTCGCGGCCAAACGCAGCAATGGCCAGCGGGTGCGCGAGGAAAAAGGCGGGTTCCTTCCACACCTTGGTCAGCAACTCGTCCAGATCGTCAGGCGTGGGCGCGCCGTTCAGGGGGAAGATGCGCTGTTCATCGGCCACTTGCGAGAACAGGCCGTAGTCCGGATTGTTGATGAGTTCGCTTTCCTGGTTTTCCTTGATGGTTTCAATGGTCAGGCGCAACTGTTCCTTGATCTGGTCGTGCGGGCTGCTGTAGAGGTCGGAGATGCGGGTGTGCACATCGAGCACGGTGCTGACCGCGTTGAGAAAGTATTCGCGCGGCTTCTCCTCGTACTCCACAAAGGTGCGCGGCAACTGGTTCTCGGTCTTTTTGGAAGTGCACGTGACCTTGATGTTTTGCGGGTCTTTCACCTGGTTGACGCGGTAAATGCCCGCCTCTACCGGTACCCACTGCAACAAATGCGTCAGCCAGCGCGGGCTGATGCTCGCCAGTTGCGGGGCGGTTTTGGTGGCGTTGGCCAGCTGTCTGGCGGCGTTGTCGCTCAGGGCAAAAGTTCCATCGGGCAGGGTGCTCATGCAAGACTCCGTTGTGTTTATGAGGGCGGGTTGAACAGAAGCCCTCGAGTGTCGGCCCTTGTGCGTTCCGGTTCAACCGCCTATAGCCATCAATTTGCGCAAGTCATGCGCCAATCGGGGGAATTCCTCAGGTTCGATTTGCGCTGGCGGTAGCACCATCCTCGGGCGCGAGCCTGCCAGTGATCTGGTCGCAACGCGCCAGCAGGCCGGTCAGGTTCAGGCCCAACGCGCAGGCAAGCTTGCCAACGCTCAGCAGCGATGCCGTGGCGTCGCCGCGCTCGATCTCGCCCAGATACGATCGGTTGAGTCCGGCGCGGGCCGCCAGCTCTTCTTGCGACCAGCCTTTGCCTTCGCGCAAGCGGCGCACTTCCGTGCCAAAGGTTTCAATCAGCAGTTTGCCTGGCATGACGGTTCTGTTGACTTCTCTCAGCCCTGGTGATGCTGCAACTTGGCCTGCGACACGCTCACACCCGGCGCCACATCGTGCGTGATCCACACATTGCCGCCAATGCTGGCGCCCTTGCCCAGTGTGATGCGCCCAAGAATGGTCGCGCCCGCATAGATGACAACGTCGTCTTCCACCACGGGGTGGCGCGCCTCGCCCTTGAGCAAATGGCCGTCCTCGCCCGTGCTGAAGCGGCGCGCGCCCAGCGTGACCGCCTGGTAAATGCGCACGTTCTCGCCAATCACGCACGTCTCGCCAATAACCACGCCGGTGCCGTGGTCGATGAAAAAGCCGGAACCAATCCGTGCCCCGGGATGAATGTCAATGCCCGTTTTGCCGTGCGCCAGTTCACTGACGATGCGCGCCAGCAAACGCAAGCCCTGCGCGTACAGCACGTGCGCGATGCGGTGGTGAATGATGGCCAGCATGCCGGGGTAACACAGCAGAACCTCGTCAACGTTCTGCGCCGCCGGATCGCCACGGTAGGCGGCAAGCACATCGCTGTCGAGCAAACGGCGGATCTCTGGCAAAGCCGCCATCAGCGCCTGCACAGCCTCTTTGGCCTGCGCCCTGATCGCGGGAGCCGCCCCCGCATCGTCACCACCGCTGCCAAGCCGGGCCTTGAAAGCCAGCTCCAGTTGCGCCTGCTGCTCCAGCGTTTGCATGGCGGCATGAAGGGTGTAGGCCACGTAGGCGTCCTCGCTCTCGTAGCGCAGGCCCACCGGCCCCAGGCGCATGGGAAAAAGCGCGCCCTTGATCTGCTCTGCCATCTGCGCCACAGCCTCTATGGACGGCAACTCCCGCCCGAGCGGCTCGCGCTCGCGTCCCTGCGCGGCGCGCCAATCCTGCCGCGCCTGATGCAGCGCGCAAACAACGCTTGTGATGTCCGATGGCGGCTGCGGTGGCGGTATCGCTTCGCCCCACTGCTCGCCACGCGCCTCTGGCGCGCTGTGGCTGGCGACGGTGGTGGTGGCGACGGCGCTCAATCCTGTACCCATGGCAGACCATGCGAGCGCCAGCCATTGTGGTGCCCGCGCTGACCATTGGCGTCCAGATCGCCCTCGAAGCCTTCCAGCACATTGAAAACATGTGCAAAACCCGCCTTCTCCACCACCTCTTGCGCCAGCGCCGAACGCTTGCCCGAGCGACACAGCAGCAGCAGCACGGCATCCTTGCCACCATGCGGCGCAAGTTTGGCCTCCAGCTCGCGCACGAAACGCGGATTGCGCGTCATCGATGTGCCCGTCGCCCAAGGCACATGCAGCGTATCGGGCACATGGCCAACAAACTTGCGCTCTTCTGCCGTACGCACATCGACCAGCACCGCCTTGCCACTCTGGAACAAAGCCCAGGCCTGTGGCGGCGACACACTGCGCGCCAACGCCTGCGCCTCCAATTCACTGTGGTCCAGGCGGGACGCCGCGCTGGCTGAATACTCCCGTACAGAAACGTCCAGATCGAATGTCATCTCCAAAGCCTTCGTGCAATGATGGTGCGATGCGCTGAACTGTATGACGCTCCGCCGAAGGTGTAAAAGAAT
>JAISNB010000048.1 GCA_031276435.1 Burkholderiaceae bacterium
CACCGCCGCAGCAGCACAAGGAAAAGCGCAATGAAACAGGTCGAAGTGCGCATCATGGGCCAAGGCTACCTGCTCGGCTGCGCCGAAGGCGGCGAAAACCGACTGCGCGACGCCGTATCACGCGTGGACGCGGCCATGTGCAAAATCCGCGACGCGGGCAAAATCAAGGCGCGCGACCGCATCGCGGTACTGGCCGCGCTCAACCTGGCCTTTGAACTGGGCAAACCGGCGGACAACAGCAACGCGGCGGCGGACACGCCCCATGCCGCAGGCAGCAACGCCAACACCACCACCGCGCCTCAAAACGCGCCCGCCCCTTCTGGCACTGCCGCCGCCAGCGCCACAACCGCCAACGCGCAAAACCAGCAAGCCGCCCTCTCCGAACTTTTGACCCGACTGGACGACGCGCTAAGCGACGGGCAATTGCTGTAAAACCGGGGCGGCGCGCGGCCTGTTTATTGGCTGGCGCTGCCCATTGTCATTTGGGGGCAAAAGCCCGGGCAATCCATACCTCCCTTCCGCATCGCAGCAACCGATATACCGCATGGGGCGCTTCGCGCCGGAGGGTACCACTTTCTGCCCAAGGGGCGAGGGTGATGAACGCGCTACCACCTGCCTTCCTCTCTCCCTTTTAGGGAGAGAGTGCCCCGGCAGGGGCGAGAGAGGGTGCGCACAACACTGCTTCAAGCGCCGCGCTTTGCATGGCAAAGCCCCTCACCCGGCGCTTTGCGCCACCCTCTCCTCCTTTGACCTCTCCCCCATCCCTCCCCAAAGGGGAGGGTGAGTAGACGCATGGAAACGGTGAATTGCCATGGGCTTGCGGCGCTCGCAATGACGGGGATTTAGGAAAGGCTTTTCGCCATGAGGGTTGGGGTGTTTCCCGTTAGTGACAGAAGTACCCCTCACCCGGCGCTTCGCGCCGCCCTCTCCCCAAGGGGCGAGGGTAATGAAAAGAGGATATCCCTTTGTCCTCGTCATTGCGAGGAGCGCAAAGCGTGACGCGGTAATCCATGTGGTTTCATTTGAACGTATTTTTTGTTTGTATCGCGTGGAAAATCCTCCTCACCCTGACCCTCTCCCCCTGAAGGGGGAGAGGGCGAAAAATGCAAGTGCACCTCCGTTTTCCCAAGGTTATGAGGGGAAATAATAGATAGGGTGATGGCAATTCTTGGATCCCCTCCCCCTCCGACTTCTCCCTATCCCTCCCCAAAGGGGAGGGTGCAATATGCTCCCCTCTCCACTTGTGGAGAGGGGTTGGGGGTGAGGATGGGGAAGGGTTAGGGAGAGGGGCATTCCCCCAAGGCAGCGAGGGTGAGTAGATGCATGGAAACGGTGGATTGCCACGGGCCTGCGGCGCTCGCAATGACGCATGCATTTCGCTCTCCCTCATGAGGGAGAGGGAGGCGGCATTTAGCATCCGGTAATGCATAATCGGCGGCCTTCATGATCCAACTCAACCACATCACCCTGCGCCGCGGCGCCAAAGTCCTGCTGCAAGAGGCCAGCGTCACGCTCCAGCCCGGCGAGAAAGCGGCCCTGATCGGGCGCAACGGCGCGGGTAAATCGTCGCTGTTTGCCCTGCTCTCGGGCGCGCTGCACGAAGACAGCGGCGAGTGCGACATTCCCCGCCATTGGCGCATGGCGCAAGTGGCGCAAAACATGCCCGAAACGGATGCGGGTGCCACCGACTTTGTCCTCGCGGGCGATGCGCACCTGCTCGATCTCCAGGCCCGGCTTGCCAGCGCTGAGGCCGCTGGCGACGGCATGGCCATTGCCCAGGCGCACGCCGATCTGGCCGACGCTGGCGCATACGACGCCAGGGCGCGCGCGCAAGCACTCATTGCGGGACTTGGCTTCAAGCCCGCCGAACTGGACGCCCCTGTCAACCGCTTTTCCGGCGGCTGGCGCATGCGCCTGCAACTGGCGCGCGCGCTGATCGCGCCCAGCGAGCTGCTGCTGCTGGACGAGCCGACCAACCACCTGGACATGGACGCGCTGGTGTGGCTCGAAGGCTGGCTGCAACGCTACCCGGGCACCCTGATCGTCATCAGCCACGACCGCGAATTCCTGGACGCCGTAACCAGCGTCACCATCCATCTCGAGCGCGCAAAACTCACCCGCTACGGCGGCAATTACAGCGCCTTTGAAGTGCTGCGTGCCCAGCAGCTTGAACTGCAACAGGGCGCATTCGAGCGCCAGCAAGAAAAAATTGCCCACCTGCAAAAATTCATTGACCGCTTCAAGGCCAAGGCCACCAAGGCCAGGCAGGCGCAAAGCCGTGTCAAGGCGCTGGAGCGCATGCAAAGAGTAGCGCCCGTACTGGCCGAAGCCGACTTCAGCTTTGAATTCCGCACGCCCGGAAACATCCCAAACCCCATGCTTGCCATCCAGGACGCCAGCTTTGGCTACGCCAGCAAGGACGGCGGCAATGACAGCGACGATGTGCCTCCGAAAATCATCGTCCGCAAAGTCAACCTCACCGTACTGGCCGCCCAGCGCATCGGCATACTCGGCGCCAACGGGCAAGGCAAATCCACCTTCATCAAAACCATTGCGCACGAATTGCCCTTGCTCAGCGGCACCATCACCGAAGGCAAGGGCCTGCGCATTGGCTACTTTGCGCAGCAGGAACTGGACGTGCTGCGCCCGCAAGACAGCCCGCTGGAGCACATGACGCGCTTGGCGCGCCAGACCCGCCAGGAAAACACCGAGGCCGCGCGCGAGCAACAACTGCGAAACTTCCTGGGCACCTTCAACTTCCCCGGCGAGATGGTCACGCAACCCGTGGGGAATTTCTCTGGCGGCGAAAAAGCCCGCCTGGTGCTCGCCATGATGGTGTGGCAACGCCCCAACCTGCTGCTGCTGGACGAGCCGACCAACCACCTCGACCTCATCACCCGCGAGGCCCTGGGCATGGCGCTCAACAGCTTTGAAGGCACGCTCATGCTGGTCAGCCACGACCGCGCCCTGCTGCGCGCCACATGCGACGAATTCTGGCTTGTCAGCCATGGCGGCGTGTCGCCCTTTGAAGGCACGCTGGACGATTACCAGAACGCCACCCGCCTGGCAAAAACCGCCAGCGGCGCTGGCGCGCAGCAGCAGCGGCAGCCGCCACCAGCGCCATCCGGCGCCCAATCCGGTGCCAGGCGCGAGGCCAGCGGCAGCGCCGCCGCATCCAGCAACCCGTCTGAACGGCGCAAACGCCAGGCGCAAACGCGCCAGCAACTTGCCGAAAAAACCCGCCCGCTCAAAAAAGAGATGGAACAGGTGGACAAAACGCTCGCCAGACTTGGCGAAGAAAAAACCGCGCTGGAAACCAAACTCACGCACCCCTTGCCGCCCGCGGAAATTGCCCAAACCGGCAACCAGTTGAAGGCGATCCACCATGAAATCGAGGCGCTGGAAGCCAGATGGCTGGATTTGATGGCAGCAATTGAAACCGCCACAGCCACGCAACCGCAGCCGTCAGGTGAACCCCGTTGAACAGTTTTGGGAGATAAGGCGCGCGCCGCCGCCACGGCAGGCACGCGCTTTTTGTGCCAGTGCGACCCCCTTGCCGCAGAGCGGGCTGCTCCAGGATGTGAAAGCGCAAGAGAAGAAAAAAGGAGCCTGGCTTGGTTCTGCCTTGGCAAGCAGTGCCCCTGGCTGCCGTCCACAAGGATTACAACCGTGGATCCATCGGTTCGCTTTCCATCGCCAGAATAGCGAAGACGCATTCATGCACGCGGTAGAGCGGCTCCTTGCGGATGAAGCGATCCAGCGCCTCCAGCCCTAATGCGAATTCGTTGGCGGCGAGGC
>JAISNB010000082.1 GCA_031276435.1 Burkholderiaceae bacterium
TGCCACACCCTTTTGACTCGCACCCGCCCACGCGCCAGCGCATTGTGGCAACGCAAGTCCCGCTGGAGCAAGCCAGCGCGGCGGGCATGCGCCCCATCAACAGCAACGACCTTCTGCACAGGGCGGGGCTGTTCAAGCATTTTCCGGCGCTGTGCAAACAGCTCAGCGACGACATGCGCGAGGTGCAGAAAGAAGGTTACGTCGAAAGCCGCAAAGATCTGGTCAACGCGGCCCAATCGGTGATGGAGCGCACCACGATCTACCCGTACCGCAGCGTGTCGGGCCTGCTGCCCGGCCTGGCGGCGCTGGTTTGCCTTGCGCTGGCAGGCATGGCGGTGGCGAGCATGGTGCGCAAAGGCGGCGAGCTGTGGAATCAGGCAGTGGAAATGCTATTGATATTCGTGCCGCTGGCCGTGCTGTTCGGCTGGCTGTCTTTGCGCTGGCGTCGGCTGGTGCGCCACCCGGCGCTGACGCTCACGGCCAACGCCATCCAGTTTGCCAACCTGCAAGGCCCCATCAAAATCCGCGACATTCAGCACTTCGACTTCAAAGTGGATGGCAGCGCCATCTCTGTGCGCTTTCACATGGAGCCAAACTTCAAGCCCGTTGCCGAGCTTGCCAAACCGCCCAGCAGCTTCAAAGCCAGATTCAACCAGGGCGCGCACTGCTACGTCGTCAACCTGCCGGGCGCGCAGGTTGACAACGAGCCGCTGACGCCCGAGCAGTTGTACGAAACGCTGGTCAATTACCTCGACGCAGGCCATGCGCGGCAGGTTTTGCGCGAACAAAAAAGGGCGGCGCGCAAAGTCCAAAGCGCGCCAGATGAAAAAGCCTGAATAGGCGCAGCGCCCGCGCGCACCGCGCCGCCTGCCGCGCTTGCCGCCCGGTCTGCCGCTCGACGGGATTGAACGGGATTTTCTTACGATGCGCCAAAGAAGTTCTTGATGCGGTCGGTCCAGCTTTCTGTGCCAGGCGAGTGTTTGGAGCCGCCTTTTTTGAGCGATTCGTCCAGTTCCTTGAGCAGTTTGCGCTGGTGTTCGGTGAGTTTGACCGGGGTTTCCACGCTGATGTGGCAGTACAAATCGCCCGGGTAGCTGGCGCGCACGCCTTTGATGCCTTTGCCGCGCAGGCGGAATTGTTTGCCGGTTTGCGTGCCTTCGGGGATGTCGATGGCGGCTTTGCCGTTGAGGGTAAGTACTTCGATTTCGCCGCCAAGCGCCGCCGTGGTCAGGCCAACGGGCACCACGCAGTGCAAATCGTCGCCGTCGCGCTCGAAGATGTCGTGTTTCTTGACGTGGATTTCGATGAACAAATCGCCCGCCGGGCCGCCGCCAGCGCCCGGCTCGCCATTGCCCGCCGAGCGGATGCGCATGCCGTTGTCGATGCCAGCGGGGATTTTGATTTCCAGTGTTTTCTGGGTTTTCAGGCGTCCCTGGCCATGGCAGTCTGGGCAGGGGTCTGGAATGATTTTTCCGGTGCCCCGGCAGTGCGGGCAGGTTTGCTGTACGCTGAAAAAGCCCTGGCGCATTTGCACGACGCCCTGGCCGTGGCAGGTGCCGCAGGTTTGGGCCTGGGTGCCCGGTTTTGCGCCGCTGCCGCGGCAGGTGGGGCATTCGTCCCAGGCGGGGATGCGGATTTGCGTTTCTTTTCCGGCGGCGGCTTCTTCCAGGGTGATTTCCATGGCGTAGCTCAGGTCAGCGCCCCGGTACATTTGGCGGCCACCGCCACCGCCGCCGCCACCGCGCGCCGCGCCGCCAAAGATGTCGCCAAAGATGTCGCCAAAGGCTTCGGCAAAGCCGCCAAAGCCTTCAGGGCCACCGCCAGCGCGCATGCTGGGGTCTACGCCAGCGTGGCCGTATTGGTCGTAGGCTGCTTTTTTTTGCGGGTCGCTGAGGATTTCGTAGGCGACTTTGATTTCCTTGAATTTTTGCTCGGCGGTCTGGACGTCGTTCTGGTTGCGGTCCGGGTGGTATTTCATGGCGAGCTTGCGGTACGCCTTTTTGATTTCGTCTTCGGTGGCGTTGCGGGGGATGCCCAGCACTTCGTAGTAGTCGCGGTTGGCCATGGTTGTTCAATTGCCTTGGATGCAGCGGGCGCCGCGCAAGCCGCTGATTTTCGCGGCGGGAAAGTTTCTTGCGCGGCGCGGATCAAGGCGCCGCAGGCGGATTGCGGCGCGGTTTTTTTGGGGGTTAGTCTTTTTTGACTTCCTTGACTTCGGCGTCCACCACGTCGTCGTCAGAAGAAGATGGCGCGGCGGCGCCCGCGCCCGCGGGGTTTGCGCCAGCGGCGGAGGCTTGCGCGTCGGCATAGACTTTTTCGCCGAGTTTCTGGCTGGCGCTCATGAGTGCGGTGGTGCGCGCGTCGATGGCGGCCTTGTCGTCGCCCTGGATGGCTTCTTCGAGCGCCCGGATGGCTTCTTCGATTTTTTCTTTTTCGCCCGCGTCGAGTTTGTCGCCGTGTTCGCCCAGTGTTTTGCGCACGCTGTGCACCATGGCTTCGCCCTGGTTGCGGGCTTGCACCAGTTCGAGCTTTTTGTGGTCTTCGGCGGCGTTGAGTTCGGCGTCTTTGACCATTTGCTGGATTTCGGCTTCGGACAGGCCGGAGTTGGCCTTGATGGTGATTTTGTTTTCCTTGCCCGTGCCTTTGTCTTTGGCACTGACGTGCAGGATGCCGTTGGCGTCGATGTCAAAGGTGACTTCGATTTGCGGCAGGCCACGCGGGGCGGGGGCGATGCCTTCCAGGTTGAATTCGCCCAGCAGTTTGTTGCCGCTGGCCAGTTCGCGCTCGCCCTGGTAGACCTTGATGGTGACGGCGGGCTGGTTGTCGTCAGCCGTGGAGAAGGTGTTGGCGAATTTGGTCGGGATGGTGGTGTTTTTGCTGATCATTTTGGTCATGACACCGCCCAGCGTTTCTATGCCGAGCGACAACGGGGTCACGTCGAGCAGCAGCACGTCCTTGCGGTCGCCGGAGAGCACCTGGCCCTGAATGGCCGCGCCCACGGCCACGGCTTCGTCGGGGTTGACGTCCTTGCGTGGCTCTTTGCCAAAGAATTCCTTGACCTTGTCTTGCACCTTGGGCATGCGGGTCATGCCGCCGACCAGGATCACGTCGTTGATTTCAGAGACGGAGACGCCCGCGTCCTTGATGGCGGTGCGGCAGGGGGCGATGGTGCGCTCGATCAGCTCGTCGACCAAGCTTTCGAGCTTGGCGCGGGTGAGTTTGACGTTCAGGTGCCTAGGGCCTGAGGCATCGGCCGTGACGTAGGGCAGGTTGATGTCGGTGGACTGGCTGGAAGACAGTTCGATTTTGGCCTTTTCGGCGGCTTCTTTCAGGCGCTGCAAGGCCAGCACGTCCTTGGACAGGTCGACGCCCTGTTCTTTTTTGAATTCGCCAATGATGTAGTCGATGATGCGCTGGTCAAAGTCTTCGCCACCCAGGAAGGTGTCGCCGTTGGTGGAGAGCACTTCAAACTGTTTTTCGCCGTCGACGTCAGCGATTTCGATGACGGAGATGTCAAAGGTGCCGCCACCTAGGTCGTAGACGGCTATTTTGCGATCGCCCCGGGCCTGTTTGTCCAGACCAAAGGCCAGCGCGGCAGCGGTCGGCTCGTTGATGATGCGTCTGACTTCCAGGCCCGCGATGCGGCCAGCGTCCTTGGTGGCCTGGCGCTGCGCGTCGTTGAAGTAGGCGGGCACGGTGATGACGGCCTCGGTCACGGCCTCGCCCAGGTAGTCCTCGGCGGTTTTCTTCATTTTGCGCAACACTTCGGCGCTGATTTGCGGCGGCGCTTTTTTGTCGCCGCGCACTTGTACCCAGGCGTCGCCGTTGTCGGCCTTGACAATCTGGAAGGGCATGAGGTTGATGTCTTTCTGAACCTCTTTCTCGCCGAATTTGCGGCCAATCAGGCGCTTGATGGCAAACAGCGTGTTCTTGGGGTTGGTGACGGCCTGCCGCTTGGCTGATGCGCCCACCAGCACCTCGCCGTCTTCTTGATAGGCCACGATCGAGGGCGTGGTGCGCGCGCCCTCGCTGTTTTCGATCACTTTGGTTGCGTTGCCTTCCATGATGGCGACGCATGAATTGGTTGTGCCCAGGTCAATGCCAATGATTTTGCCCATGTCGTTCTCCGAAAAAGTTGAAATTCAATGCCTGAAAAGATGTGGATAAGCCGTGGGTTTTCAAGGAATAACCCGTGTATGAATGGTGGATACGCGCGCGCCGCGTGCGGATGAGGCGCCGCCCCTGGCGCGGGCGCGCTAGTCCTTGCTGGCCGATACGGTGACCAGCGCCGGGCGCAGCACGCGCTCGGCAATCAGATAGCCGCGTTGCAGCACGCTGACCACGGCCCCGGCGGGCTGGTCGGCGGGCACCACGCTGATGGCCTGTTGCCGCGCGGGGTCGAACTTGTCGCCCGCGGCCGGATTGATCTCCAGGACCTTGTTGCGCTCCAGCGCGCTCATCAACTGGCGCAGCGTGGCCTCGGTGCCCTCACGCAAGTGCTCCACCGTGGCGGCGGCTCCCCCAGCAGCGGCCAGCGCGGCGTGCAGGCTATCGAGCACGGGCAACAGGCTTTCGGCAAAGTCTTCCACGGCGAATTTGCGGATTTTGGCGATCTCTTCGTCAGCGCGGCGGCGGGTGTTCTGGGCCTCGGCCTGCGCGCGCAGGCACTGATCGGCCAGCTCTGCCGTTTGGGCCTTCAGCGCCGCAATCTCGGCCAACAGGTTTTCGGTCTGCGCCTGGGCGTCAGCCGCATTGGCCGCCGCGGCGGCTTCTTGCGCCTCTGTGGCAAGACTCTCCGCGGGAAGGCTGCTGCCAGCGGATTCAGAAGACTGCTCTGGTGGTCTGGATGGTGAATCGGACATGCTTGTGCGTGAGGTTTCAAAGCGTCAAATCAAACTTTTCCCCAAATGGAGCCTGCGGCGGGGAAATCAAGCCAACGCCCCGAAACCGGCCCCATGCCCTTGGCTCGGGGCGGCGGGCAACGCTTTGGGGCATGGCATGGGCCGCAAGGCGCAACCGGCGGCCCGCACGCGGCGAGGCGGCTTTGCGTGCTGATTTTGCTCTCCCGCGCTTCTCCGCCATCGCAACCACAGCCCAACCCATCGTCATTGCGAGGGCCGCAGGCGCGCCGCTGACTGGCCCACCCCTGTGCTTGTTGCGCGCAAAAGTTTGAACAGAATTTTTGTTGCGCATTGGCATAAATCTCGGTAATCCGCATGAAAGTCTTGCGCTAACTTTAATGAGGTGTGTAATGTAGGGTAGAATAAAAATTATTTAATCACCACCTTGTACGCCGCGTTTCTATTTTATTGATAGGATTTATACTTGTCTGCCCGGTACTGGCCTCACACATTCCGGTGTTGACCACAGATGAGCCTGTTTTTTATTCGATCTACTTATGATGGTAATGTATTTATAGGAGTTTCAGAGTCCAGGCGCGATAACGGTGGATGCGTGGCCCGGTGACTTGGCTACTGATGCGTTGACCGCAGCAAACTTTGTCTCGGTGGGGGTGGGGTATGACATCATGGCTGTCCGTGTGTTATTCAAGAGCGCCTCTAAAAATAATATATTATTCATGGAAAATTCAGCCAAAACCCGAGCGGCTCAGGCTTTTCTACTGTTTGATGAGTTGGCTAATGCTTATTTACTAGTCTGATTCAATAAGCAAAACGGGTCGACATTCAATTCCGCAGGCATTGCAGCAGGCACTGTTCATACAATGCTCAACACGAGCAGTAAATATTACACGAATTTCGTGGGTCTCGCTCCTTCCTTCTCATCAATGAGGTTCCTCTTTACAGCAGTGTACCCGTGGATAATACATTGATTTGTCGTCGGGCGCTCCCACGCCAGCGCCCAATTCAACCTAGGCAGCTAAATCGTCCAAGCAGCGTTGAACAAGCATCATGTCGGGCAGCGGCGCTTGTGGTATTTGCGCCGCTGCACCTTTAAACGCCGCTCCCGTTGGCCCTATGGAGTGGCTGCCGCCGCTGGCGGCTTTGCTGTCCCTTCTGGCCTTGCTTGGGTTTCGCAACCAGCGCGCTTGAATGGTCAGTTGTTCGGTGTGAGGCATGACTGATAAAGCGCCGTAGCATCCGCCCCGCTGTCGCGGCGTTTTGTTTTGTGGCGTAGGCTGTTGTCTGGATTGCCGCGTTGCTGCGCTCCTCGCAATGACAGGGATTTAGGGGCTTGTTCCTGTGGCAAACGTCTCGCTAATTCAGGCACAGCGTACTTCGTCATTGCGAGAGGCCTTAGCCCCGTGGCAATTCATGTGCTTTTCATTTGAGTAATGCATTTTTGTTTGCATCGCGTGGAAAATCCCCCTCACCCCGACACTCTCCCCCTGGGGGGAGAGTGCAATGAAGAGATGTGCATCCGTCCTGTCATTGCGACCACGTTTCACTCCGTCATTATTGTGAGCGAAGCGCAGAAATCCATCCGTGAAGCAAGTGCCTCGGATGTCAAGAACGCCAAGTCGCAGGCTGAAACGCCGCAGAGAATGCAGAGAAAACGAGGTTGGGAAGCATGCGGTACTCCATAACGAGACGCTCCTACTGTTGCCGAACGGTTCCATCATGTGGGCAGTTATCTGGCATGAGGAATGCCATAATTCCTGAAAGCGGTTTGCTGACGATGGGCGCTGGCTACACCTTTCCACTCGATCAAGGAGAAAGAAAATTGGCAAAAGACGATGCGAACAAGGCGGGCAGTGCTGCTGTGATAGAGAAAGGTTTGGGAGTGTTGGAGCGGGTCTGGGATGCTCATTGGGCGCTGCGGCTGGCCTGCGCCATCTTGTTCCTCGATATGGCAATGATGCTTCGCGTCGGGCGCGGGCTGCGTCAATGGACAGTCGAGGACAAGGCGCTGTTGAGTGATGTGGGCTGGGTTGCTCCCCTCATCGTCGCCTTCAGTTTCACGGTAGCCATCGTGATACCCCTCGTCCTGATCGTGCTACGTCAGGTCAGCGCGCTCGTGCTGGAATGGTTTCTGCCCTTTCTCACGAAGTCATCTGAACTGCGTTACCGGCGGCCGTTGGGCTATGTCCCCGCTGGCGAGTTTTACAATTTCGCGTTATGCGGGAAGGACGATTTCCTCTTCCGCATGTATGAAGCGCACGAACGGAAGAAGAAGACCGAGCAGCAAGCCCGTGAACGCGCAGGAGAGCTTACGGCTGCGACTTTGTTGGCCGTGTTGACGAATTGGCTGCTCGCACAGTGGACACCCGGTAGCATTGGCCTGATCGGTGCCATCGCCGATGCGTTGGCGGACTGGGCGTCCGTCGTTGCAGTGGCCGCCCTGCTGTACAGCGGCTCCGTTCTGAAGTGGGCATGGTTTTCGGACGCATCCCCCAACCTGATCTACTACCCGTCGCTGGATCAGTCTCTGCGGGACAGGAAAGAAAGGACCGAGGGCTTCCTTGATAACAAACTCAGTGACCTGGAGTCCGCCGTCGGTGGACATGGATATGGATCAGGCGGCGACCAGCTTGTGCGCCAGCGCCACTTCGACGCAATCACCGTTCTGGCTCAGAATGTCAAGCCTGGATTCGGGCACGTCGCCCGAAGTGCTCTGCGAGACCATGATCATTTTGGCCATCAGGCAGGTCAGGTCATTTGCGAAAAACCGGCGTAGCCGAGATAAATCACGCGCACGGGCTGCTTTTGCCCGATGCGCCACGAGCCGAACCGCCTGCTGAACTTGGCTTGCCGGACGGTCAGATCAGAGAGTGCCATGATCGAACTCCCAAGTTGTGACTCAGGCGATGAGACAGGCACCAAAGTGCTAAGTCTTTGTTTCTAAACAAATCCCTCCACCCTGACGAGCAACTAGGCTTCTAATTATAGCCTTGTTTTGTGCTCTCGCAACAAAAACCCTGCATTGACTCTCACAAACACCTTAGGCATCCATCCATCGCACGGCACTCGACAGCGGCGACAAGTCATGCCTGCATGCTGCGGAACTTAATTCTCTTTATGACAGAAGTCAACGTTTACCATCGATTCAGGACCCCGATTATCTTTGGTGATTGATTACCCACTCCAATGCGGTCAGGCGCTCAATGATGCGATCAAAGGCCAATCAATGTCTCTCTGAAAAAAACATCTGGGCCTCCAGCATGGCCTGGTAGTCCCGTTGCAGCGCATTGAGCAACGCGGCATTGGGAGTCAGCCGCAGGCCACCCGCCTAGCACAGTTCGTAGTGGCTGAACCCGCTGCGGTAGAAGGTCTCCTTGATGTGCAGCACGTCGCGCAACAACTCTCAGTATCGGCCAGGCGCGCCAGGTCGTACCAATGCCGTGTCAGCCACTCGGCGCTGACGCGCAGGTCAGGGCAAGGGCGGACTTCTTGCGCTGGGTGTTGGAAAGACCCGCGAGATCGGCCACCAGACTCCGATAGTTGATGGTGACGTCAATGTCTTCTGAAAAACGTTCAATGGCCTGATAGACCTTGGACAGCGCCGCCCTTGAACGCCATCGGCTTGCGATTCGACAGCGCAAACAGAACGCCCAGCACTTGGCACAGCCAGGTGTCTTTTTCCAGCATTTCAGCTCGGCCTGCTCAGCCAAGGACAAATCGAAATAGTGCTCCGTGAATTCAGGCATGGGCCAGTTCGCTGCGCTCGTAGCGAGTGAGGGCTTCCGCCATCCAGGCTGGCATCGACGCCTTGGCCTTGCTCAACGCCTCGAACTCACCTGCTGGCAGCCTGTTTGCGATCTGCTTGAACGTGTCCGGCGTAACTTGGCTGCGCCTCAGGTACCAGGAGGGCCGACAGCGCCTGCCCCGCAGGTCGCGCCCCGCCAGCTTGCGCGGAGCCACGTGCGCAGTCGGACGACCAGTTTGCCCAACCGGATATGGCGCGAGGAACCCGTGATGTAAAAAACCGCCTGCGCTGGCATCTGCGTGGACAGGCCCAGATGCCGCGCGGCTTCCGGCTCCATGGATACCGATCATTGCCCCTTCTGCCTCGGCCATAGTGCGCGCCACCTAGTTCGGGTGCGGGCATCGACTTGACGCCAAACCGCCCAATTCTGGGCACGACATACAAACCATGACCGATGCGCTCGATATGCCCCGCCTTAGCAAGCCGCATCAAAGTTTGATCAATGGCCGCGCGCGAACCCAGCCCCGCGAACAATGCGGGGATAAATGGCTCGCCTGCGGGTTGCGAGGCGATACGTTCCCGGATGGCTTGGGATGTGCTCATGCTGGATTGACTTTGTATGTTATATATTCTAATCAAAAATCCAAAAAAATATCATCCATTCCACTCTGGATAACCAGTGCCATCGGCGAGGAAGGGCAGTTCGTGACTGACCCGATCAAGAACTTGTGGCAAAGCGCATCGATCACAGTTGCGGTTGATGAGATGTGCGTTGTTACCGATGAGCGCTGTGGTGAATTCGGCAGGGCAATCAGCAAAACGAATTTTTTGGCTACGATGCACGCATGGATGAACCGATTCTTGCTGTAGTCTTCTACCGAACCGATACAGGCAATAAGCCAATGCACGATTGGTTGCTTGATGACGGTGGAAGACTGCAAGGCCATCGGATACGATAGTATCAGAGAGTGATCTAAAACTTGCAAGAGACTACTTCAAAAGGCCAAGGGAGCACAACATGAACAAGCACATTGGCAGCAGCTTCGACGAAGAAGGTGTACGTGAAGAATCCCATGCACCATCCCTGCTGACAGAGATACGCACGTCCGACATGCCGGCTGTGTATCAGCGTTTCGCCGATGTCGTGAGGGATCGAATCTGGGCGCGTCGCGTCGAAAAGATCGAGGAGGAAATCAAGCGCCATCGCTTCCTCAAAACGTATTTGTGTGCGGAAAACGAGATCGCGTTCAGCCTCAACCGATGCAGAGAATTGATCGAGCGTGGGGCAGTCGATGCAGTCGCCAACCAGAGTGACCTGTATGCGGCGATCAGCTTCGCTGCCCAATCGTTGTCCATGATAGATATGGCAACGCCAGTCGAAGCAAAACGCTTGTGCAAGCGAGTGGCAGGAGATGACCGATCAAAAGGGAAAGACTTTTGATCTATTGGTGCCTGACATAGGGAACAGTGGTGTTGAAGTTGAGTACAAGTCGATTTCTGAAGACAAAGGGCGCAAAATCCACCGGCGCGACGCGCTGGAATTTTTCCATCTGGTAGCCAGCAAGTTGGCACGCATCTGCAAAACACTGAAAGTCGGCTTGTCGGTCGTGCTGACCGTGCCTGGCAGGTTGCCTACGTCATACACAGACCGCAAAGCGCTGGCCGAACTTGTCTGACAGTAAATTGCCACCGGGCACAGTGCCAGGCTGGATGGTGACATTGATATCCGCATTGAAGAATTTGAACTTGCGCACCTGGACAATATTAAAGAAAACAACCCTGAAATTGTGCGATCGGTGATTGAGAAGCTGACCAAAACGCAAAATCAGGAGAGTATTCTCACAGGCACGGAGGCTGGCGGTGTGCTTGTCTTTGTCGTACAAAGCGCGCTCAGAAATGACCTGATGGATGCCGTCTTCAAAACGCTTGGCGATGCGGCAAAAGACCAGATGACTGGCACCCGGCCAGCATTACTCATCGCGGGTTTCAACGGACTCTCCCGTGAACACCTGTTATCGATCGCACAGCAGGATCATGATGCCCACCAACAACCGACCGCGCTGGCGACTGGTGTTAGCCATTTTCTGGCCGCTGGTCACCGGGGTCACGTGGCGGGAGTCGCCTTTCTCAGCCGTGGTGCACTGCGTCCGGCCACAGACAACGCATTTGACATCGGGGGCAGGGCGTACTATTTTCCCAATCGCGAAAGCAGGTTCTGGCACAACGACTTTGATGGGTTGTTCGCGGAGCAAAACCTGCCGCAAACGCGCACCTGAGCCGCTGTCGCAGGGTCGTGCTTGTTTTCTCCGCTACGCTATCCCTTCATCGGGCAATTAGGTGCGACTGGCGCAGCTTGAGCGCAAAAGCCACGATTTCCAGGCCGTGATCGAGCATCCCGCCCGGCCAGGCGTGGTGGTGCGCCTCTGAGGCCGGAAACTGCTGTACCAGCTCGGCATAGCGTTCGATTGGCGCAAGATACAGGGCCTTGAACTGCGCGCGCGAAAGCGAGGTGCGCTGCCAGATGTGTTCCAGCAGCCTCTGCCGACGCGGAGCAGCCAGAAGCAACGTGGCCGACTGCAGTTGCAGCAACCCTTGGGAGAACTCGGCAGAATGTGGCACGGTCGCAACGCCGGTTTCGCGCGACGCCCGTTTGCGCTGGAACAGCGAAAGCATGTGAACTTTTGGTGCGGATGGATTGGCAAGAGCGCCTTTTGGCCTTTTCAGGCAATGCCCTTGCCCTTGATGCCCCTTCCCTTGTCCCCTTCAACCCTTTGGCCTTTGACCATTTGGGATATAGCGCAGCCCAAAATGCGCTTCTACAGTCAATGTGGAACTGGCCCCAATCGGATTGGACGTGACTGAGTGCGGGTACTTATCCTATGCTGTACTTTGACCCATTCGCTCAATAGCGGTCTTTGCCATGGAGTGTCTTCGCGTGAGCGACATGGTTGACAAACGAGACATAAAAGAATAAAGTGATTTCCATCTCAATCCCGCATGTGGGAGACAAGCATGCCCAAGACCGTTGAATTCATTGCCGACCATCTGCCGCGCGTCACGATGGAGGATGTGCGCCGTTTCATCTCTGCCGTCGAAATCCGGGATGCCCGGGCCTTCGCGGCCGAGTTGCAGGCATTTGTCCACGAACGTGTGAAAGCGGTGGAGATTCCTGCCGCCCTGGAGGCGGAGACAGTGGAACAGACCTTGGCGTGCAAGGTGGGCGCACTGCGCGCCAGCACGCGCTGGGTGCCTGGCGAAACCGACATCCAGCGCGGCCGCGCCATGTTACTGGAAGCCTTCGAGCGGCCGCACAACCTGCCGCTGCCCAAATTCGCCAAGTTGGCGAACAAGTCACGCCAGCAAATCTACAAGGACATTGTTGCTCGCCGGTTGCTGGCGCTGAACGTGGGGCCGCGCGGCCAGAAGTTGCCTGACTGGCAGCTCGACCCGGTCAAGCAGCAGTTGACGCAGACCGTGCTTCAGGAGGTCAGGAACATCGACAACTGGACGATTTACCGTGCACTGTCCGAACCACTCGAAGGCCTGGGGGAGCGTTCGCCAGTGGATGTGGCAACGCCCGGTTCGATCGACGACGTGGCCAAGTCTGTATTCAACGTGTTGGGCGTACACGTACATTGAGGCGGGCTTGGCGTGTACAGCCGATTGCCGTCGTTGCGGATCGATGCGGGTGAACTGCTTCAGCATGTGAGCCGCGCCATTTATCGGGGCAGTCCGCTGTACTACGGCCGCGACGGCACCAACCGCTACGACGATCCCGCGCGAGCCTACGGCGTACTCTACCTGGGCCGTGATCTTCCCACAGCGCTGATGGAGTCGGTGTTTCACAAACACCAGTGGCTCGCGAACACGAAGCGCTCGATCGCGCTGAAAGAAGTCCGCAGTCGGCTGGTGCGCGCCGTAGGTGTTCTGGACGATCTGCGCTTGGCCGATCTCACGGCAGCGGGCGTTATGGCGGGTTACTTTGGCCTGAATCTGGAGCAGTTGTCCAGCCGGGACTACACACACACCCAGCAAATGTCTGCTCAGGTGCATGCGATGCACGCAGAGGACGGCCAGCCGTTGTTCGACGGAATCCTCTTTCCATCACGCAACAACTACCCCGCCGCGAGCATTGCCCTGTTCGAGCGTGCAAAAGCGAAGGTCAGCGTCATTGAGGACATCGACCTGATCGACCATGTGGACTGGCCTCGCTTCGTTGCCACCTATCGCATTGGCGTGGAACCAGACCCCGGCCGGGTAGAGCCTGATAACGAAGTGTTCCCAAACAGCTTGGGCGCCCCACCCGTGCTCACGGGTTGCCCGCGCCACCAGACTGTGCACCTGCAGGCCGGAGCCGCCCGGTGGCGATGATGTTGGTGTTCAAATGATTTGCCTGAGCCGCTCTGCAATCGTCATGGCGGTCTTCCTTCAGATTGGCTCGACGGCTGCCGCTGTCCGCGCGGATTCAGCAGAAGAAGCTTCTGGTGCCGTGCCGATGCCAGCTTTTTGCGGCGGCGCAGTGCCATTGACGCGCCAATCACCCACCAGACGGTCGTGATAGACGCGCGGATTGTGCGACGCCAGTGTGCGGGCGTTGCGCCAGTGCCGGTCGAGCCCGTGTTCCTTCTTGGCCGCCGATGCGCCCAGCGCGTCGAACAGGCAGGTAGTGGCTTCCAGCACCAGATCGGTGACGACGGTCACGGTTTGGCTGACTTCGATATCGGCCAGCGTATAGGCCTGCTGGCGCGCCGCTTCATCGGGGTTGTCACGTTGCCCGGCAGCGCGCTGCAAGGCATGCGCGGCCTGCTGGGCCGCAGCACTCGCCACATAGGCCAGGCTGTGTACGCGCCCCACGATCTGGAGAATTTGCGGGTCCTCGCTGAAGCGGCGCACCTGCGTGCGACCGCCGTAGATGCGGGTGCGGCTGGCGACCAAAGGTGCGAGATCGCTGGCAGCGGCACGGGCCACGCCCGCGAGAGTGGAAATATGCACAAGTTGAAAGAATCCCGTAGCGTAGGGGAAACGCTCTGCCGAAGGTTTGACCAGTGCCGCATCAATGTGCACATCGGTAAAGCGGGCCGTGCCGCTGGCGCTGAGCTGCTGGCCGAAGCCGTCCCAGTCATCGAAAATCTCCACGCCCGCTGCCCGTGTGGGCACCAGTACACTGACGGTCCGTCCGTCCAGTGTTTGCGCCGTCAGGTTGATCCAGTCCGCGTACAGCGAGCCGCTGGTGTAGTACTTGGCCCCATTGAGACGCCAATGCCCATCATCGGTGGGGGTGAGTTTGGTGCCCAGCGTGCCCAGGGCATGCTCGCCAGCCTCGGAAAAACCGCTGCCGGAAAAATCCCCTGCGGCCAGATGTTGCAGCCAATGCCGACGCCACGCGCTGTCGGCACTGTCCAGCACTTCCTCGACAAAACCCAGATGGGAACGCAAGGCGTTGACCGCGTTGGGATCAGCCTCGCCCAACTCAATCAGGGCGGCGAACAGCTCGCCCAGGGTAGCACCTCGGCCACCCAATTGCTCAGGCAGACGCCAGCGCGTCAGGCCTGCCTCCCGCAGGGCCTTCACTTCGGGAAACAGCAGTTCGTGCTGCAGCTCGCGCTGCACGGCCCGTTCGCGAATCTGGCGGAATACCGGCCGCAGCGGCGCGACCAGTTCCTCATAGCGGGCACTGGGGCCTTGCCCCCAGCCGGAGGCAATATCAGTCATCGTATGGATACTCCTGCCATCAACTCACGTAGGGACGGCGGCCAAAGAACAGGTGTCCGGGATCATTGAAACCGGGCGTGGAGGAATGGCCTGTCGCCACCAGACTGTTGACCAGCGCCTCATCTTCCGCGGTGAATTGGTACTGCAGAGCGGGCAGGTAGTCTTCCCATTGTGCCTCGGTGCGCGGGCCAACGATGGGAGCCGTAATCAGGCGGTTGTTGAGCACCCAGGCCAGCGCGAACTGGCCCGGGCTGATGCCACGCGCGGCGGCATGCGCGCTGATGATCTTCGCCAGCTTCAACGATTCCTCGCGCCATTCGGTCTGGTGCAGGCGTTTGTCATTGCGGCCTGCGCGTGTATCGGAACCGGGCTGTTCGCCGGGCTGGTATTTTGCCGTCAGCACACCTCGCGCCAGCGGGCTGTAGGGCACCACGCCCAAGCCGTAATGATCGGCCGCATCCAGATGTTCGAACTCGATCTGGCGATTGGCGAGGTTGTACAGCGGCTGGCTGGCAATGGGGCGATCCACACCGAGCTGATCGGCCACGCGGCTGTATTCGGCAATCTTCCAGGCGCGATGGTTGGACAGACCCCAGTAACGAATCTTGCCTTCGGCCACCAGTTCGCTGAGAGCGCGAACCGTCTCCTCCGGGCGAGTCAGGTGGTCTTCGCGATGCTGATAGTAGATGTCGATGTAATCCGTCCCCAGCCGCTTGAGGCTGCCTTCGACTGCCCGGCGAATGTACTTGCGCGTCGCGCCCTGGCTGTTGGGATCGGCACCGCGCGGACTGGCGAACTTGGTGGCCAGCACCCAGTCGTCGCGCTGGACGCGAATTGCGTTGCCCACCACCACCTCGGACTGGAAGTTGGCATAACCGTCCGCCGTGTCGATGAAGTTGATGCCTTGCTCGCGGGCGCGGGCAATGATGCGGCGGGACGTTGGCTCATCGGTCTCGCCACCGAACATCATGGTGCCAAGGCACAAGGGAGAGACGCGCAGGCCATTACGGCCAAGGGGACGGTAAGTGATGCTCATAGGACGGATGGATGATGCTGTCGTGAAAAATGGAAATACAGATTTTGCATTTTTTCGTGGATTCCACAAAATATCCATTTATCATGAGTTCATGCGGAATAGTCATTACATTTTCATGGCATGAGCTTATTCTTTTTAAGGCATTTTGTCAAAACCGAATGGTTTCATGGATTACCGCGGCATCGGCCATGGGAAAGCCGATTCATCCGCCCCAGGGTCCGTGCGCGCCTGCCCTCGGGATCGGGATGGGCGGCAAGGCGGAGGATTTTGGCCTCAAAAAACAAGGCGGCGCAGGCCCAAAGATGGGGGGAGGCGAGGGCATCCGGCTTGAATCCAGCGCACCCCAAAACCAATCAGTCCATATGGATATTCAAGTATTCGCTAATGAATTAATAATCTTTGACTTATCGCAATCCGGTTCATACAATGCACGATCCTTTTTCAACAATTTTTCCGTTTTCATGTTTCAAAACCACAAAAATCTGCTCTCGGGCGCTGTACTGGCGCTTGGCCTTGCCTTGGGTGTGCTGCCCGCGGGCGCTTTGGCACAGCCCCAAAAACACGGTGGCACGCTGCACTGGATCGTCACACCCGAGCCTGCAAGCTTCATCCCGCTGACGACCACGGCGGGGGGCAGCACGGAGCTGGGACCCAAAGTCGTCGAAGGCCTGCTGACCTACGACTTCAAACTGCAACCCATCGCGCAATTGGCCACTGCCTGGGAGGTTTCGCCCGATGGCCTGCAATACACCTTCACCTTGCGCCAAGGCGTGCAATGGCACGACGGCAAGCCCTTCACCGCGGCGGACGTGGCCTACTCCATCCAGACGCTCAAGACCGTGCACCCGCGCGGGCGCGTGACATTTGCCAACATCAGCCAGATCGAAACGCCCAATGCGCACACCGTGCGGTTGATACTCAGCAAACCAGCGCCATATCTGCTGGCCGCCCTGGCCGCGGCCGAATCCCCCATCGTCCCCAAGCATTTGTATGAAGGCAAGGATGTCGCCTCCAACGAACTGAACAATGCACCCATCGGCACTGGGCCATTCGTGTTCAAGGAATGGGTGCGCGGCAGCCATGTGCGGCTGGAGCGCAACCCCAACTACTGGGACAAGCCCAAGCCCTATCTGGATGCCATTGTGGCGCGCTTCATCCCCGAGGCGGCGTCCCGCGCCGCCGCGCTGGAATCGGGCGAGATCCAGTTGGCCAACAAGGCCATCCCGCTGTCGGACGTCGAGCGTTTCAGGAAACTGCCCAACGTCCTCGTAGAAATTACACCCTGGCCCTACGTGGGCGACCATCAGCAGATTTACTTCAACTTTGAATTCGCGCCGTTCAAAAAACGCGAAGTTCGCCAGGCCGTTGCCCAGTCCATCAACATCGCGGCGTTTGCCAAGACCATCTGGTTTGGCCACGGCGTCATTTCGGCTTCGCCTATTGGCAAGGCCGAGGTACGCTACCACAACGACGCCATCCGGCATTACCCCTATGACGTCAAGGCCGCCGAAGCCCTGCTGGACAAGGCCGGTTATCCGCGCGCAGCGGATGGTACGCGCTTCAAGGTGCGCATTCTCTACAACCCGTTTCAGGATCGGCGCGCGGCAGACTTTCTGCGCCAGTCGCTGCAACGCGTTGGTATCGCGGGCGAGATCGAGGCGCTGGACTTTGCGACCTACGTCACGCGCGTCTACACCGACCGCGCCTTCGACATCGTGCTCGAAAACCTCACCAACCTGTTTGACCCGACGGTCGGTGTGCAGCGCGTGTTCTGGTCGAAGAACTTCAAGATCGGGCTGCCGTTTTCCAACGCACCACATTACGTCAACGCCGAGGTGGATCGCCTGCTTGAAGGCGCGGCCGCCGAGCCTGACGAAGCCAGGCGCCGCAATTTGTTCCTGCGCTTTCAGCAGGTGCTGCACGACGATGTCGCCTCCATCGAACTGGGCGCCAACCCCAACGTCACGGTGGTGGACAGGCGCCTGAAAGACTATGCCCTTACCGCCGAAGGCACGCGGGGCAGCTTTGCCAACACCTATTTCGACAAGCCCTGACAGGAGGAGCCGCCGCGCCATGAGCCAACAAGGTCAAAGCAACTTTGTCCGCATCGTCGGTGTCCTGCGGCGCAACGCCTGGCAGGCCATCCCCACGATACTGGGCATCATCATCCTGAACTTCATCCTGATGGAACTGGTGCCGGGCGACGCCGCGGACGTGATCGCTGCCGAATCCGGCGCGGCAACAGAAGAAAGCATGGCGCAGTTGCGCAGCCACTTCGGGCTGGATTTGCCAATGCTCAAGCGTCTGGGCAACTATCTGCTGAACATTGCGCAATTCGATCTGGGCCTCTCGCCACGCCACAACACATCCGTGGCCACACTCATCTTCGACCGCCTGGGCAATACCCTGCTGCTGATGGGAACGGCGCTTGGCGTTGCCGTGCTGACTGGCGCTCTGCTGGGCGTACTGATGTCCGCCCGCGCGGGCAAGTGGCAGGACAAAATCCTCTCCGTGCTGGCCTTGCTGCTGTACTCCACGCCCGCTTTCTGGCTCGGGCTGATGGCCATCGTGCTGTTTTCCGTCCAGCTCGGCTGGTTTCCCACCGGCGGCAGCCACACCATTGGCGCGGCCCTCACAGGCTGGGACTTGCTGACCGACAAGCTGCGCCACCTGTTCTTGCCAGCCATTGCCGCATCGGGCTTTTACATCGCCATCTTCTCGCGCCTGACGCGCGCCTCGATGCTGGAAGTCAACCGCCAGGACTATGTGCGCACGGCTGAATCCAAAGGCCTCTCGCCCGCGCGCATCACTTTCGGCCACGTGCTGCGCAATGCGCTGATTCCCGTCACCACCGTCGCGGGCATGCACTTTGGCGCCTTGCTGGGTGGCGCCACCGTGATCGAAACGGTGTTCAGCTGGCCCGGCCTGGGCCGGCTGGCGCTGGAGTCGGTGCTGGCGCGCGATTATTCCGTCCTTTTGGGCATTTTGTTCCTGTCCTCGCTGCTGGTGATCGCCGCCAACATGCTGGTGGATTTGTTGCAGGCCTGGCTGGATCCGCGCATCCAGGTGCGCTGACCCTTTTTGCTTACCTCCGGTTGAAAGGCTCTCATGACCTCTGTTTCCCTTTCCAGTGCGGACCCTTCCGCGACGATGGACTCGTTGCAAGCGGCGGCCAATGTGCTGACCCCCCAGGCCTTGGCTGCCGCCACGCAAGCCCCGTTGTCGGCGCCAGCCCGGCACACGGCCTGGAAGATGCTGCTGCGCAATTCTTCGGCACTGGCCGGCACCGTGCTTTTGGGCTTTGTCACCTTCGTCGCGCTGTTTGCCAATGTGCTGTTTCCTGGCGATCCGCTGGACATGGTCGGCACGCCGCTGGTCTGGCCTGGGCAGGAGTCCGAATTCTTCCTGGGCACCGATTCGCTGGGCCGCAACGTGCTCGCGGGGCTGGCTCACGGCGCGCGCGTCTCGCTGGCGGTCGGAGCGGTTGCGGCTTGCATCGCGCTGACCATCGGTGTACTGGTCGGCGCCGTGGGCGGCTACTTCAGCGGCTGGATCGATGACGTGCTGGTGCGCTTGACCGAACTGATCCAGACCGTGCCAACCTTTTTGCTGGTCATTGTCATTGTCGCCATCGGCCAGCCCTCGGTCGAGGTCATCGTGTTGGCCATTGGCGCGGCTTCCTGGCCGGTCATTGCGCGTCTGGTGCGCGCCGAATTTCGCGCCCTGCGCGAGTCCGAATTCGTGCTGGCCGCGCGCAGCCAGGGCTTTTCCGACGCCTGGATCATCTTCCGCGAAATCCTGCCCAACGCGCTGCCGCCTGTGGTGGTCACCACTTCTGTGCTGGTCGCCACCGCCATCCTGATGGAGTCGGCCTTGTCTTTTCTTGGCATGGGTGATCCCAACGTCGTCTCCTGGGGCAGCATGATTGGCGAAGGCCGCGAACTGCTGCGCACCGCCTGGTACCTCACTGCCGTGCCCGGTGTGGCCATCATTGTGACCGTGCTGTCACTCAACCTGGTGGGCGATGGCATCAACGACGCTTTCAACCCGCGCCTGCGGGGCCGCTCATGAGTTCCGTAGCGCAGCCTCCGCTGCTGGATGTGCAGCACCTCAATGTGCGCTTTCGCAGCCGCAGCGGCAGTCACCACGCAGTCAAGAACCTTGTTTTTTCCATCGCCCAGGGCGAAACGCTGGCACTCGTGGGTGAATCGGGCTGCGGCAAATCCACCACGGCCCTGGCCCTGCTGCGCCTGCTCGGCCCGGAGGCCGAATTGAGCGGACGCATCCTGTTTGATGGCCGCAACATCGTCGATCTGCCCTTGCCGCAACTGCGCAGCATTCGCGGTTACCAGATTTCGATGATCTTCCAGGAGCCGATGACCTCGCTCAATCCTGTGCACACCATCGGCAGCCAGATTGCCGAGACACTGCGGCTGCACCAGGGACTGTCGAAAGAAGCGGCGCGCAAACGTACCCTGGAAATGCTCGATCTGGTCAAAATCCCCGAGCCACAGCGCCGCATCGACGACTACCCGCACAATCTCTCTGGTGGTCAGCGCCAGCGCGTCATGATCGCCATGGCCGTGGCCTGCCAGCCCCGCCTGTTGATCGCCGACGAACCCACCACCGCGCTGGATGTCACCGTACAGGCGCGCATTCTTGCCCTGCTCGACCAGTTGCGGCGCGACCTCTCGATGGGCCTGCTCCTCATCACGCACGATCTGGGCGTCGTCTCACAATGGGCCGATCGCGTGCTGGTCATGTTCGATGGAGAAAAAGTCGAGCAGGCACCCGCGCCGCAACTGTTCCACCATCCGCAGCATCCCTATGCGCAAGGCCTGCTCGGTGCGTCGCTGCACGCCGACAAGGATGTGCACTACACCCAGGCGCGCCTGCCGGAAATTCATCGCCTTGTCGACCAGATCAGCGGCGAGCGCAGCTTCAACCTCATCACGCCAGAGCTGCCCACGCGCCAAAACGCCAGCCATGTCGGCGATGCAGGCGCGCCGCCACTGCTGCGCGTGCAAGCGTTGCACACCACCTACCGCAAGCGCGAGGGCGGCGTGTTTCACGCCGTCGATGGCGTCAGCTTTGAAATCGCGAAAGGCGAGACGCTTGGCCTGGTGGGTGAATCGGGCTGCGGCAAATCCTCGCTCTCGCGCACGCTGCTCAAGCTCATCCCCGCCGCCAGCGGCCAGATTCTTTTCGAAGGCGTCGACCTGGCGCCACTGGCCGAAAAACAGCTCAAACCCTGGCGCAAGCGCATCCAGATGGTGTTTCAGGATCCGTATGCCTCACTCAACCCGCGCCGCAGCGTATTCGATACGCTCGATGCCGTGCTTGCGGTACACGGCGAAAAAGACCGGCAGCAGCGCCGCCGCCGCATCGCCCAGACGCTGGACCGCGTAGGACTTCCAGGCGCGGCGGCCAGCCGCTTTCCGCATGAGTTTTCTGGCGGCCAGCGCCAGCGCATCGGCATCGCCCGCGCGCTCATCGTGCGACCTTCGCTGGTCATTCTGGACGAGCCGGTATCCGCGCTGGACGTCTCCATACAGGCCCAAATCCTGAATCTGCTGGTGGAACTGAAGGAGGACTTCGGCCTGTCATACTTGTTCATCTCGCACGATCTGTCGGTCGTGCGCTACATCGCCGACCGCGTGCTGGTGATGCACCAGGGCAAGATCGTCGAAGAAGGTGATCGCCAGCAAATCTGGGAAGCACCGCAACACCCGTACACACAAACCCTGATTGCCGCCGTGCCGCATCCCGACGCACGCCGCGCCAACGATGAAGCGCCAGAACTGGTGCGCAACGCCGCGTGATAACGCCAGGCTACGGCATCCCACATCCGCGTTCCATGGCCCGGCAATCAAAGCCATGAACGTGAGCCGATTTCACACATCCATTCACTTTTGAAAGGCACAAACCATGTCCCGACCCACCCTGTTCCTGCTGGCGTCCGGCTTTGCTGACGAGAAGCAGCCCGGCAAGAAATTCTTCTGCCCCTCATGCGCCTTCCTCGAAGGCGTGCTGGCCGTATACCCGCAAATCAAGGAAAAAATCGACATCCAGCGCGTTCCCTTCCCGCGCCCGCGCCAGCAAGTCATCGCCGCGGCGGGTGAGGAAAACCAGAGCCTGCCGCTGCTGGTGCTCGCTGGCAAGAGCAATTCGCCCCATGTCACTGGCGAGCACAATGGCCGCAGTCTGGTGGACGGCAAGAAAGCGATTGCCGCCTACTTCGCCGAAACCTATGGCATCGACTGGGCGCATTGAGCACCTGCCCCCCCGATCCCACCCGCGCTGGCTGCGGGCGCGGCGATGATTTCGGGGCTTC
The DNA here is from genome assembly GCA_031276435.1 of Burkholderiaceae bacterium. GTDB lineage: Bacteria > Pseudomonadota > Gammaproteobacteria > Burkholderiales > Burkholderiaceae_C > Ottowia. The sequence continues at coordinate 21,687 of JAISNB010000082.1, forward strand.
TCGGGTTGATTCCAATAGGAGTCATCTCCCATAACGGACGCAATCGGCCGGAATGTGATGACGCCAATGGCTGGTGGCCTGCCCCCATTCACAACACACAGCCTCTTATGACCACCACCGCCCGCCAACCCAAGCTCGGCGCCTTCATGCGCCCGGTCAGCATCCATACCGGCGCCTGGCGCGACGCCAACAGCTTCACGCGCGCTTGAAATACCTGGCCGAGCGGCTGGAGCAACGCGGCTGCGATGGCTTCAACATCATGTTCCCGTGGCTGCCGGGCGGGCTGGACGCCTTTGTCGACCGACCGGCTGGTGCCCGAGTTGCAAAGTCGTGGTCTGCCGCGGCGTAAATACGAAGGCGCAACCTTGCGCGAGAACCTGAGCCTGTCCCAGCCAGGCAATCGTTTCTTCGCGCCGCAGGCAGGCCCACCGCCCGCTTTGCCAGCGCCGCCCCCGGGGCGGCGGGCGGGGCGCAAACGCGCTTGCAAAGCAGTGCCGCTGCGCACCCTCAGCTCAGCGCAAGGGAAAGCCCAGTTCCTGCAAAACCTCACGCAAGGCGTAACGCTCATCGCCACTTTGGCTGACATTGCCCAGGCGCGTGGCCAGATGCCGCGTCCAGAGCGGATGCTCAATGCCTTGCTTTTTCCAGAACGCATCCAGCGTCTGGTCGTAACTTTGCCCAGCCTGCTTCTGGGCGCTGGCGTCGTAATGTTCGTGATGCACCGCCGCCGCTTGCGGCAAGCGGGGCCGGATATGGGTCACCAGGCCATCGGCGGGATAACCAATGGCCGTGCCAAACAGCGGAAAGACATACGGCGGCAGTCGCAAATCCTTGGCGATGGCACGAATGTGGCTGCGAATCGCTCCCACGTAGACGGCGCCCAGACCGAGCGACTCAGCGGCCAGCACGGCGTTTTGCGCGGCAATGGCCGTATCCACCGCCGTCAGCACGACGGATTCGAGGTAGTCCGTCCCGTCAATGCGCACACCTTCAGGCACTTGGGCGAGCAGCCGATTGCGCGAGAGGTCTGCCAGCCAGATCAAAAACAGTGGCGCCTGGCGCACAAAGTCCTGGTCCTTGGCCCAAATCGCGTGCTGTTTTTTGTGCGCGACATCCTGTAGCGCCACGACACTCCAGACTTGCAGGTTGGACGAACTGGAACCAGCCTGCGCGGCGGCCACCAGTGTCTGCACGGTATTCGCGGGCAACGGCGTGGGCGCAAAAGAGCGCACCGATCGGTGCTTGAGAATATGGCGCACGACGGCGTTGTCCAGCACGTCGTACTGCTGATCAGGGCCATAGCGCTCACGCACCAGTTCGGCAAGGGTTTCAATCTTTTTACTCTGGCTCATGCTGGACCTTCTTTCATGGTTTTTCCGGGAAAACAATCCACCTTGGGAGATGTCGTCATCGATGTTGTCAGAACACCCGTCCGCGCTCGAACTGGGTCGTCACGCCATTGAGATGCCAGTCACCCACCACGCGCGCCTTGTGGTTCAGCGGGTTGTGGCTGAAGATGGTGCGGAGATTGCGCCAATGGCGATCGAGCAGCAAGGTGGACGAAGTTGCGGAAGCGCCCCCGGCCTCAAAGATTTGCTGCCCCGCGTACTGCGCCAGCTTGCTGACGACAAGCTGCGTCTTGGCCGTCGCCAGGCCGCCTTGCAGCACAATGGCTTCGACATCCGCCGCCTTGACCCGGATGGCCTGCGCGCCGCGCTCCAGTTGCCGCGCGGCGTCGAGAACCAGCACATCGATGGCGTGGCTGTGGGCCGCCACATCGCCAATGACGTGCTGCACAAACGGATCCTCCCGGGCCGTCTCCGCGCTGCTGTGCAGCGCCGCGCGGCCCTTGTTGTGCACGTAATCCTGAATCTCCCGCAACAGGGCGCGCACAATGCCGCCCGCGGTGGCCACCAAAATCAACTGCCGCCACGCGGAAACGTGCCGACTGGGCAGGCCCAGATCGAGTGAGGATCCAGGGCGCACCTCCTCATCGTGCACCAGCACATTGTTCAACTCCAGGCTGCCGCTGGCGGTCAGGCGCTGACCGAATCCGTCCCAATCCTCCACCACGTCGAGGCCCTCGCGGTCGGTTGGGATGATGACCGTGACGGGCTGCTCCTGCGCGTCGATGGCGCTGATGCTGGCGTAGTCCGCAAACGCGGTGCCGGTCGAATAGTACTTGCGGCCATTGAGCCGCCAGTGATCACCCTCGCGGATGAGCCGTGTGGTGATGATGCCAGGCTTGGCCGTATCGCGTTCGGTGGACGCGCCACCAAAAAGCTTGCCCGCCAGAATGCGGTCGATCTGCTGGCGCAGGAATTCGTCGGGCGGCAGCACGCGCCAGAGTTCGGCCACGTTCAGATGCAGGCGCAAGGCGTGCGGCACGTTGGAGTCGCCCTCGGCCAGCGTGAGGATGGCCAGCGCCGCATCTTCCAGGGTGCCACCAGGGCCACCCCATTCGCGGGGCACCAGCAGGGCGCCCAAGCCAGACTGGCGCACGGCGTCAAGCGCGTCGTAGGGCAAAAGCCGCTCACGCTCACGCTGCAAGGCCTGCGCGCGCAAGGCCTGTGCCTGCGCGGGCAGGCTGGCAAGAATATCCTCGCGCCGCCATTTCGAAACGGGAAAGTTAGTGACAGTGTTGCCTGCTTGCGCGGCGGTCAGACTGGTGCTCATGTATCGATCTCTTTCTTGTTGCTGCGCCCCGGGCCAGGCCCGTGATGCGACAGACAATGAGGGTGTCACGAACCTGTTTGCTCGCGACGAAATGAATGAAAGCAAATGTTAGGCAGTGCCTTGCAGCAGGTCAAATACAGAGTGCTCATTAGCAAAGATGGAGAACGCACAGCACTTGCCGCCGGGCATGGGGCGGCGCGCCTTCATTCAGGCCTTCAGGGTTTGATTTCGATGTCGGCAAAGTTGCCGTCGGTGCCATCGGCAGTGACCGTGTGACCTGCCACCTTTTTGTTGTAGATGGTGAAGTTGTACGGCACGAACAAGGTGATGTCGGGCAGATCGCGCACGATGATGCGCTGCACCTCGTCGAAAAGCGCCTTGCGTTTTTTCTCGTCAGGCTCGATGGCAGCGGCTTCGAACAGATGATCCACTTGCGGGTTGCTGTAGCCAGAGCCGTTGGAAAACGGCAAGCCCTTCTTGATGTTTTTTGACCAGTACAGGCGCTGTACGCCCACCGTGGGGTCGAAAAGGTTGCTCATGGGATTCACAGTGAAGTCGAAATCACGGTCGGTGTAGACACGCTTGAGGTAGGCTGGCGCGTCCTGTGAGCGCACGGTCACGGCGATGCCGACGCGCGCCAGCGCGGGGCGGATGAACTCGGCTGTGCGGCGGTACAGATTGCTGTTGGGCCAGTAATCTGCAGTGAGGGAAAAACGCTGGCCGTTCGCGCCCCGCGCAAAGCCCGCTTCGTCCAGCAATTGCCCGGCCTTTTTCAGATCAAAGGCGTAATCGGGCAACTCCTTGAGGTAGAAACGCTCCAGATCCGGACTGATTGGGCCGTTGGCCGTCTTGCCGTAGCCGAATTGCACGACATTGATGATGGCCTGCTTGTCCAGCGCATGGGCGATGGCCTGACGCACTTTCTGGTGCTTGAGGTACGGGTTGCTCAGATTGAATTCCAGCCGTGTGACGTTGTTGGTGTACTGCCAGCCCTGTTCTTCCAGCGCCAGATCGGGCTTTGCGGTCAGGCGTTTGAGTTCGGTCAGGGCGACGGTGCTGCCAGAGGCAATGTCCACTTCACCTGTCTCAAGGGCGGCGGCACGCGCCGCCGCATCCGGGAAAAAGCGAATCACCAGACGCTCAACCGCGGGTTTTGGCTTGCCCCAATAGTCGGGATTGCGGTCATAAATGATGTGGCTGCCGCGCACCCATTCCTTGAAAATCCACGGCCCCGTACCGGTGGGCGCCGTCAATTGCGGGTTGGCATGCACATCCTTGCCCTCGAAAAGATGCCTGGCGACAATCGGCGACTCGGAGGCGGCCAGCGCGTACAGAAGATAAGGCGCGGGCTTGGAGAGATGGATGACAGCGGTGTGCGCATCCGGTGTGTCGATTCTCTCCACGTTGGCAAAGGTGCTGCGTCCGCGCGGATGCACCTCCTTGAGGGTGCGGATGGAGTAGCGCACGTCGGCCGAGGAAAAAGGCTGGCCGTCGTGCCACTTCACACCCTGGCGCAACTTGAACGTGTAGCGCAGGCCGTCCGGGCTGATGGCCCATTCGGTGGCCAATTGCGGCTGCGGCTCCAGCTTGGGAGAAAACGCCAGCAATCCCTCATTGGTTTTGGGGCTGAGCGTGAGCGATCCCCCGGCCGTGGTGGTGAGCACCAGCGCCGTGGGCGGCTGCGGCTCCAGCAGCAGCCGGACCGTGCGCGCCTGCATCTGTGCCGACACTGCCACGCAAAACGGCAGCAGGGCCGCGCCCAATGCCAGAGCGCGCCACACGCTTCGAAGGCTCAAGAAAAATGGCGACATCAAAAATCCTTGTCTGGTTGGTGCGGATACGCGCTTTTGCGCGCGCGCCCTGATGGCTACGCGGCGGCCCGCAGCGCCTGCACGGCACCGGGGTCGGCCCAGGCCTGCACGTCGAAGTCCGCTGGCAGAAAGCCCCATTGCAGCAGGAAGTTCTTGAAGTGCTCAATGGCGTCGATCAGTTCGGGCTGCAAGCCGATTCCCAGATGCAGATGCACGTTTGCGCCATTGGAGGCCAGCACGGCCTCCTCGCTGGTGTTGATTTCTCTGGCCACGATGCGCAAGGTTTCGTCGGGGTGCGCGGCGGCCCATTGTGCGGCCCGGTCAATTACGGCCAGCAGGCGTCGCACCAGATCGGGCCGCCGCGTGGCCAGGGCGTCGTCCACCGTCAGAACGCGCGGTGTGCCGTTGTTGATGCGGATTTTGGGATCGGCATGGTTGCCGAATTCCACGACCGTCTGCGCGCCGATCAGGTTGGCCACGATGACGCCTTCGGCTCCCTTGACAAAGATGGCGTCTACCTCGCCGCGCAGCAATGCCCGCACTTCCGGAAAGTAGGGGTGGCGACGCTTGAGGCCGAACAGGCTGGGCGTGCCGTGTTGCAGGATGACAGACTCCGCGATGGGCAAATCCACCAGTGTGACGTCCTGATGCGTCAGGCCAGCCAGCGACAGGCCCGAGATCAGCCCCTTGAGCGCGGTGGCGCGGTGAAAGTCGATCAGGTCATTGACGCGCCGCGGTACTGCCAGGCGTTTGCCCGCCAGTTGCTCGGCGCTGTCGATGCGGTTTTCAGGCAAGGCGACGATGGCCTGGAACTCGTCGGTCCAGGTGATGCCCACCAACCGTGTCGCCCGGCCTTTGGCGCGCGCCCAGATTGGCGGAATATTACCGCCCTGCCGGAACGACCAGGCCAGGTGGTGGTCGAAATGGCTTTCGCGTACGCTGCGATTCCTGGAATCGAAAATGGATTCGACCGGGATGCCGATTTCCGCAAACGTTGCGGCCAGCCAGCCATGCTGGGCCGCGATTCCAAGTGGCGATGGCACGGGGCAGCGGGTGTACCAGAGGGTCTCGGGATGGTTCTGGGCAGCAGATGAAGTGATGGCGTCGTCGCGCGCCGCCGTGGTTTCGATGCTCATGAATGGAACTCCTGCTTTTTTGGAATGGGGATTACTCGGCCAGCCAGACACCGGCCAGATTGCCTGCAAAGCCATCGGCGCCTGTGGTGTGGTCGCGCACGCGCTTGTCGGCCACGGTATGGCTTTCAAAGGCCAGCAAGGTGATGTCCGGCAGATCGCGCACGATGTGTTGCTGAAATTCATGGAACTGCGCCAGGCGCTTTTTCGGATCGATCTCGACGGCGGCCTGTTCCAGCAGGCGGTCTACCGGGGCGCTGAAGTAGCCCGCGCCATTGGAAAACGGCAGGCCCTTTTTGAAGTTCTTCGACCAGTACAGGCGCTGCACGCCCACCGTGGGATCGAAGGTGTTGCTCATCGCGCTGACATGGATATCAAAGTCGCGCTCGGTATAAATGCGCTGGATGTAGCTGGCAAAGTCGTGCGTGAAAATGTCGCTCCGGATGCCGATGCGCCCCAGCGCCGCCTTGAGAAATTGCGCGGTACGCGCGGCGCCATCGTTGGCGACGGGCACAATCTTCAGCCGCAGCGGCTGACCATTGGGCTTTTTGCCGCCAGGATAGCCCGCCTCGGCCAGCAGCTTGCGCGCGGCGTTCAGGTCATAGGGCAGCACCTGGAGATCATCGGCATACTCCGGCAGCCCGGAAGCGATGGGGCCTGCAATGAGCTGGCCATAGCCATACCAGACCGTCTTGAGCAGCGCCTGGCGATCCAGCGCGTGGGCAATGGCGCGGCGCACGCGCAAATCCTTGAGCACAGGGTTTTCCAGATTGAATTCCAGCCGAGAAACGTTGTTGATGTATTCGTAGCCGCGCGTCTCCAACACCAGGCGCGAGTTCTTTTTGAGACGTTCGATTTCCGAAAGAGGCACTGGCGAGCCAGCGCTCAGTTGCACCTCGCCGCTTTCAATGGCTGCCGTGCGCGCCGCGGCATCCACGATGAAACGCACGACCAGACGATCAATGTAGGGCTTGGGCCGGTCCCAGTAATCCGGGTTGCGCTCATAAATCACATGGCTGCCCTTGACCCATTCCTTGAAGCGGTAAGGGCCGGTGCCGATGGGCTGGTTGTTGTACGGGTTGGCCTGCGCCTCGCCTTGAGCGTAAAGATGCTTGGGCACGATGGGCGATTCCGCGGCGGCAAAGGCGCGCAGCAGATACGGCGCGGGGCGCGAGAGGCGCAGCACCAGCGTGTGCGCATCCGGCGTTTCGATGGCCGTCACGCCCGCAAAGGTGGCCCGCCCGCGCGGGTGATTGGCCTTGAGCAATTCAATGGAGTGTGCCGCGTCGGCCGATGTGAAGGGTTTGCCGTCGTGCCACTTCACGCCTTGCCGCAAGCTGAAGGTGTAAGTTAGCCCGTCCTGGCTGACTTTCCACTCGGTCGCCAATTGTGGCCTGGGTGTGAGGTCGAAGTCATAGGTCAGCAGTCCTTCAACGACCTTGCCCGACATGAGCACCGACGAGCCTGCCGTATGCGCGATGGTGGTCAGCGTTGGCGGCTCGGGAAAGACCAGCGCGGTCAGGGTTCCGCCATGGCGCGGCGTTTCGGCGGCCTGCGCGTGCAAGCCGCCATCCCCCAGCGCGCCCAACGCCAGCGCCGCGCTCAAAATTCGCAAAATCTTCATGTTTTATTGCTCCAAAAGAAGTGCACGCCCCAGGTTGCCGCGGATCAGGGCGGCAGAGGGCGCATGAATCAGGCCGCAGTGCGCGTTGCGGAAATGCCGCTCCAGCGCGTTGTGGCCGCTGAGGCCGTGGTTGCCAGCCAACTCCAGCGCCAGGGTTGTGGCGCGGGCAGCATGCTCCATGGCGACATGCCGCGCCGTCAGGCCCAGTTCGCTGTGCGCCGCGCCTGCTTCATAGGCGTGCGCGTGCGCGTCGAGCAAGGTCTCGCTGGTGTGCAAAAGCAACTGGATGTGCCCGACCTGCTCCTGCACGGTCGGCAGGCTCGCCAGGGCCGCGCCGCCCAGCACGGTCGGCTTGCGACGCTGCAAAAACGCTGCAAGCCAGTCCCGCGCGGCAATGGCCACACCGGTATAAACCGATCCCACCAAACTCAGGTACCAGGCAAAGGCATGCTCGTCACGGCGCTGCCCCTGCGCCGCGCTGTACAGAGCGACGGCATGATCCAGCGGAATCAGCACGTCTTCAAAAACGAAGTCATGGCTTGCCGTGGCCCGCATGCCCAGCGGATTCCAGGTTTCCACCAGGCGCACGCCGGGCGCGTCACGCGCAACCAGAAACTGGCCCAGCCGAGGCTCCGGCTCGTCGGTTATGGCCAGCACGTTGAGCCAGTCGAGCAGATGCGATCCGGTCGAATAGATTTTGTGTCCGCTGATGCGCCAGCCCGCGTCGGTGTGCCGCGCGATGGTGGCTGGCAATCCGCCGTACGAGGGCGAACCCAGTTCCGGCTCGACCTGCACGGCATTGATCAGCGCGGGCGCGCGCAACGCCTGCTGCGTCAGCCGCTGTGCCAGTGCGGCAGGCCATGGGCGTTTGCCCGCGTCGCTCTGGCGCTGCGAGCGGGCAATGCTGGCATGCTGGCTGTAATGCATGGAAAGAATCAGCGCCACCGAAGGATCGCCCTCGGCAATGGCCTGCACAACACGCCGCGCCAATGGCAGGCCAGCGCCATGGCCACCGTCGCGGCGGGCAATGGTCAGCCGCAGCAGGTCGGCTTGCAGCAGTTGCTGGAACTGCTCCGCGGGCGCCTGGCCCGTCGCGTCGTATGCCGCCGCCTTGGCGGCAAAGTCTTGCGCCAACGCACGGGCGCGTGCCAGCAATTCGGCGCCTTCCAGCGGCGCGGCTGTGGCCGCAGCCGCATGCTCCGGCTGGCTTTGGCCCGGCTCCGTGGCGGGCGCATCAAGAGTCGTTGCAGTGCTCATGTTTTTCCCATTGGAAAGAAAATGCCGCCTGCCCCTGGGCAGGCGCAGGCCCGTCAGGGTTCTATCCACACGTTGGCGAAGGATTCATTCACGCCATTGGCGCCAAAGGTGTAGCCATGCACCTTGCGGCTGGCGACGGTCACGGGCTGGAACGCCACCAGGTTCACCACGGGCAGTTCCTCTTGGATGATTTGCTGAAACCGCTGGAACAGCTGCTTGCGGCGCGCAATGTCAGGCTCCACGGCGGCTTGCTCCAGCAGCGCATCGACCTCGGCGTTGGCGTAGTGGCTGGCGTTGGAAAAACCCAGCCCCACCTTGAAATTCTTCGACCAATAGACGCGCTGCACGCCCACCGTGGGGTCGAAGCCGTTGTTCAGATTGTTGACGCTGATGTCGAAATTGCGCTCGGTATAGGCAGACTTGACGAAACTGCCAAAGTCATTGGCAGCCACGCTGGCCTCGATGCCGATGCGTTTGAGTGCCTGCCGCAGGTATTCCGCGGTTCTGCGATTACCCTCGTAGTAAAAGGGATTGAAGATGACGCGCAGCGCAAAGCGCGTACCGTCGGCTTTGCGGGGATAGCCCGCTTCATCCAGCAGGCGCTCGCTGAGTTTCGGATCGTAGGCGTGCGCCTTGATGCCACTGTCGTGGTAGGTCTTGAGCACCGGGCTGATGGGTGTGGGCGATGGCTGACCATGGCCAAACCAGGCCGTCTGCACCAGCGCGGGCAGGTTCACCGCGTGGGCAATGGCCTTGCGCACCTTCACATTGGCCAACTCGGGGGTATCCAGGTTGAATTCGAACTGGGACAGGTTGCCCGAATATTCATACCCCCGGGTCGTGACCGACAGCCCGGGCAGCTTGCCAATGCGCTCCAGATCGCCAAGCGGCACCGGCGTGTCGCCGCCCAGATCGATCTTGCCAGCCTCCAGCGCCGCGGCTCTGGCGCCAGGTTCGGTAATGATGTGCACCACGACGCGATCCAGATAAGGCCTGGGCTTGTTCCAGTAGTCCGGATTGCGATCCAGAATAATGTGGCTGCCCTTGACCCATTCCTTGAAAATGAACGGCCCCGTGCCCACAGGCCGCTGGTTATGGGGATTGGCCCTGACGTCGCTGCCCTCGTACAGATGGCGCGGCACAATGGGCGACTCGCTGGAAGCTAGCGCCGTGAGCAGGTAGGGCGCGGGCTTGGTCAGCACCAGCACGGCGGTGTGCGCATCGGGCGTGCGCACTTGCGCCACATTGGCGAAGGTGGCCCGGCCCCGCGGGTGATACTCCTTGAGCGCCAGAATGGACCAAGCCACATCCGCCGAAGTGAAGGGCTTGCCATCATGCCACTTCACGCCCTCGCGCAGCTTGAAGGTGTACCGCAGCCCGTCGGCGCTAACCGACCATTCGGTAGCCAGCGATGGCTTGGGCGTGAGGTCGAAGTCATACTCCAGCAGCCCCTCGATAACCTTGGTGCCAACCTTTTGCGGAAAGCCGAAGGAATTGTCGATGGCCACCACCGTGGCCGCCTCGGGCACGGCGACAAAATTCAAGGTGCCGCCCCTGTTTGGCTGCTGCGCTGGCGCGCTGGCCGCCGCCAGGGCAAGCAACAGCACCAGCCCAAAGCCATGCCGGCTTCGGGTCAGCGCCTTCAGAACCGATGGAAACGCATGCGACTGCCGCATAGAGCGCCCTTTTCTGCAACGAGGAAATGAAGAATGGGGCTGGCTCAAAGCCGCAAACCGGCCTGCTTCAAAAGCGGCAGGATGCGATCGCCAAAGAATTGCAGATCGGGCTTGAAGTCGAAAAAGCTCAACTGCAAGCCATCGACGCCCGCCTTGTGCAATTGCACGAATTGCTCGACCACCTGCTCGGGCGTGCCCACCACTTCGATGTTGCCGCCAATGGCGCGGCGGCTGGGCGGATCGATGCCCTCGCGCCCCTTCCAGGCCTGCGCGTCGCTGTCGAGGGTATGCGTGCGGAAATCCTGATGCGCCACGATGGCGTCGTAATAGGCCCGGGTTTCGGCTTCCGTTTCGCGGCTGATGACCAGCGGGTTCAGCAGGGTGCGCACCTGCCTGCCCTGCGCACGCGCCGCCTGCTTGATGCGCGCCGTGTGCGCAGGCAGTGCGGCAATCGCGCTGGCCGCGTCCGAAGCGCCGGGACTGGTGATGAACACCACGTCTGAGTAGCGCGCCGCGTACTCGATGCCCGCGTCCGATCCGGTGGCGTTGACCAGCAGGGGGCGGCCAAACCTGGGCTTGGGCGTGACGTAGGCATTCTTGAGCTTCCAGCTCGATTCGCCAGAGAAGCTGAAAGGCTCGTCGTTCTGCCACAGGCGTTGCAGCACCTCGATGAATTCGGCCGTCAGTTCATAGCGGCGGTCGTGCTCGATGCGTTCCCCACCAAAGGCCTCGTACTCGACCGCGCGGTGCCCGGTCACCACGTTGATGCCCCAACGCCCGCCCGTAATGTGATCCAGCGTCGCACCCCATTTGGCCAGGTGCAGCGGATGCAGCGGCCCGTACAGCACATGGATGGTCGAAATCAGGATGATGCGCTGCGTAACCGAGGTCAGCGCCGCCGTGGTCAGAAAGGAGTCCAGCGCGTTGCCGTCAAGCACGCCGCCATAGCCGCCCTTGGGCAGCCATTGTGACAGGGCAAACACCAGATCGAAGCCCAGCGATTCCACCTTGAGCACCAGGTCGCGGTTGTATTCCCAGCGCCAGTCGGTCGTGCGCGGCAAGGTGGACGCGCTCCAGCCACCGGCCTGGATCGGCAGGAAAAGCCCGAGCAAAATCGGCTGCCGCAGCGCTTGCGAGACTGGACTGTCCGGAAAATCCAGCGGGGATGAAAAACGCTCCACACCCACAATGGAGCCTGCTTTTTTCAGTGTTGCCGTCATAAAAACCTCCAATTGTTAACAAATAACTTTCTGAAAAATAGACCGCACCAATATACGGTGGGCTAATTATAAAAAGCAGAAATCCAGTATGTCAAACAATAATTTATTATTTGTTTATAGCTTATATGAAAATAAGAATAAAGTCTTTGACAAAAATAAATCGCGCCCATAGCATGAATTCATCGATTTACGAAATCACAGGAGTTTTGTGTGCCTCACCATTCGCACCCCCCATCCCCCCGGTTTCCACCTGGAAGAGCCGCCGCAAGCCCGGCAGCAAGGCTGGTTTTCAAGCGTGTTTTGGGCCGGGTCATGGCCGCTGCCGCGGTTGTTGCTGGAATGACCTTTGGCATGCCCGCCAGCGCCCAGCAACTGGGCGCCATCCCCGACACTGTTCCACCCCATACGGTGCTGCGCATCGGCGATCCAAAAACCCAGCGCGCGCTGGAACTTTCGGGAGACATCAAGAAGCTGCCATTCAAGGTCGAATGGCTCAACCTCAGCGGCGGCCCGCGCACCATTGAGGCCTTTCGCGCCAAGGCCCTGGATGTGGGATCGGTGGCCGACATTCCCCCCATCCACGCCAACTGGACCAATCTGCCGACCAAAATCGTGGCCGTCGGCTTTCGCAAGGACGCGGTCAATCACCCGATTTATCAATTGGGCATCGCGCCGCACGCGGGCATCCACAAAATCCAGGATCTGAAAGGCAAAAAAATCGCCTACAGCCCCGGCCAGGCGCAGGGCGCGCTGGTGCAGCGCGTTCTCATCAAGGCTGGCTTGAGGCAAGATGAAGTCAAGCTGGTGGAGATGCCCAGCACCGGCGACACCTACGCCAACGCGCTGGCCAGCGGACTGGTGGATGCAGCCCCTCTGGGAGAGGCCATCCAGCCACGTTTCATTGCCAACTACGGCAAGGATGGCGCCAGGCTGATCTCGCACGGCCTCAAGGATGACCCCGCGTATCTCTACGCGCCGGTGGAGGTGCTGGCCGATCCCGCCAAAGCCGCCGCGCTGCGCGAGTACGTGAAATTCTGGGCCAGAGCCTCGCGCTGGGTTTATGAGCATCCGCAGCAATGGGTGCAGGGCTGGTTCGTCGAAAACCAGGGGCTGGACAGGCAAACCGGCGAAATTCTGGCCCGCTCCGCCGGTGAGCCGGACATTCCCGATGACTGGAACGAGGCCATCGAGCGCCAGCAGGAAACCATCGACCTGCTGGCCAGAGTGGGCAACAAGCCGCGGCTGAAAGCCGCCGGCATTTTTGATCGCCGCTTCGAGCACGTCGCCGGCCAAGCCCTGAAAGAGCCATGAGCATGAGCGCCGCAGCCAGCAATATCCTGCACGCGGGCGCAGCGCCCGCCCTGGTGGCGCAACCGGCCAGCGCGCCGCAATCTTGCGTCGCAGCAACGCCTGCCAATCATCTAGCCCGCCGCTCGCGCCTTGGGCCGGGCAAACCCATTGCCTATGGCGCGCTCATCGGCCCGGTGCTCTTGCTCGTTATCTGGTCGCTCGGATCGGCCACGGGCTGGATCGACCAGCGCACGCTGGCGCCTCCCTGGGTGGTGGTGAAAACCGTTGGCGAACTGGTGCAATCCGGCAGGCTTTGGGAGAACTTTCACACCTCCGCCTGGCGCGCCACGCAAGGCCTGTTCTGGGGTGTGCTGGGGGGCGTCATCCTGGGCGTTACCGCGGGCTTGAGCCGCATTGGCGAATACCTCATCGACGGGCCGGTGCAGATCAAGCGCGCCATCCCGACGCTGGCGTTGATCCCCATCTTGATGCTGTGGCTGGGCATTGGCGAGACCATGAAAATCACCACCATTGCGCTGATCGCCCTGGTGCCCATCTATATCCAGACCCATGACTGCCTGCGCTCCATCGACAACCGCTATCTGGAACTGTCCGAAACGCTGGGTGTGACGCGCTGGGAATTCATTCGCAACGTTGTGCTGCCCGGTTCATTGCCTGGCTTTTTGATCGGGCTGCGCTTTGCCGTCACCTCATCGTGGCTGGCGCTGGTCGTGGTGGAGCAGGTCAACTCCATCAGCGGCATCGGCTACATGATCGAACTGGCCCGTACCTACGGCCAGACGGAAATCATCGTGGTCGGCCTGGCGCTGTACGCCATCCTTGGCCTGGGTTCGGACTGGCTGGTTCGTCTGCTGCAAAAAAAGGTGCTGAAATGGCGCAAGACACTGAACGACTGAATTGGGCCGCCGTGGCTGCTGCGAACGGGCATGCGCGAGAAACCAGCGCAAACAGCGCACCCGAAGCGGCAGCGGCAGACGTCGTGGTGCGTGTGCGGCAACTGGTGCGCCGTTTTGGCGCTCGCACCATCCTCGACCATGTAGACCTCGACATCCGCCGCGGCGAATTCGTGGCCCTGCTCGGACACAGCGGCTGCGGCAAGAGCACCTTTTTGCGCTCGCTGGCGGGGCTGGATTACGACGTGGTCGGCACCGGCAGCATCGCCACGCCGCAGCCCATGGCCGTGGTGTTTCAGGACGCCCGGCTGCTACCGTGGAAATCGGTGCTCGACAACGTCATCTACGGTCTGCGCGGCCCTGCCCCGCAACTGCGGGGCCGCGAAACCCTCAGGGAGGTCGGCCTCGAAGGGCGCGAAAGCGCCTGGCCAAGCGACCTCTCCGGCGGTGAACAACAGCGCGTGGCGCTGGCCCGCGCACTGGTGCGCAGTCCGCAGCTTTTGCTGGCCGACGAGCCATTTGGCGCCCTGGACGCGCTGACGCGGCTGCGCATGCACAGCCTGCTGGGCCTGCTGTGCCAGCGCCACCGGCCAGCGGTGCTGCTGGTCACGCACGATGTGGACGAGGCCATCCATCTGGCCGATCGCATTCTCGTGCTCAACCACGGGCGCTTCAGCATCGACGTGCCGACTCTCCTGCCCGGGCGGGATGCCGCCACCACCGTCCGTCTGGCCCGCATTGCCTCGCTGCGCCAGCAGTTGCTGCAAGGCCTTGGCGTGCGCCCCGACGACGCCCCGCCCCCGGAACACACCCGCGCCGAAAAACAGGCTATTGCCGCGCCATCACCTGCTACCAATGAGGCACCACGCAAAGCAGCCTGACCTGTCCACAACCCAAGCACAACCCCTGGCAACCCCGCTCTTATCAACCAACTCACATCGGATCAACCACCATGTCAAAAAAACGCAGTCTTACCCTCAATCTGTTCATCTACCCCAATGGCCACCACGAGGCGGCCTGGCGTTACTCCAAGGCGGCGCGCGAGCGCATTCTGGACGTGCGCTTTTACCAGGAACTGGCTCAGCAGGCCGAAACCGCCAAATTCGACGCCGTGTTCTTTGCCGATGGCCTGGGCATTGGCGATGGCGTGCGTTACGCCAGCCGTTTCCACCTCGAACCCATCACACTGATCAACGCGCTGGCGGCGGCCACGCAGAAAATCGGTTTCATCGCCACCGCCTCCACCTCGTTTTACGATCCCTACACGCTGGCGCGCCTGCTTGGGTCAACAGACCACTGGAGCGGCGGGCGCGTGGGCTGGAACATCGTGACCACCTCGCTCAAGAGCGCGGCGCAAAACTATGGCCACGCGCAGTACATTCCCCATACCCTGCGCTATGAGCGCGCGCATGAATTCGTGCAGGCCATCACCCGCCTGTGGGACAGTTGGGAAGACGAGGCCTTCGTCAACGACGCCGCCTCCGGCATCTTTGCCGACACCGAGCGCATCCACGCCCCCAACTTCATCGGCAAGCATCTGAGCGTAAAAGGGGCGCTGAACGTGCCGCGTTCGCCGCAGGGGCGGCCCGTCTACGTGCAGGCCGGCTCCTCCGAAGATGGCCGCCAGTTTGCCGCGCAGTATGCAGAGGCCATCTTCACCGCGCACCAAAGCCTGGAAAGCGCCCAAGCCTTCTACCGCGACGTCAAGCAACGCGCCTCGCAACAATTCGCACGCCATCCGGATCACGTGAAAATCCTGCCCGGACTCAGCCCCTTCATCGGCTCCACCGAAGCCGAGGCGCTGACGCTGCAACGCGAATTCAATGAACTGGTCCAGCCCGAATTCTCGCTGCTGCAATTGAAAAACCAGCTTGGACTGGAGGTCGACCTGCGCGGCCACAACCTCGACGCGCCCTTCCCGCGTCACCTGATCCCCGACAACAATCCGGATCAGCAGGCCCACAGCCGCTTCCAGCTCATCGTCGACATCATCGACCGCGAAAAGCCGACGCTGCGCCAGCTCATCCAGCGCCTGGCTGGCGCGCGCGGCCACTTTGTGCTGGCTGGTACGCCCGAGCAGATTGCCAACCACATCGAAACCTGGTTCACGCAAGGCGCTGCCGATGGCATCAACGTCATGCCGCCCTGGCTGCCCGGCGGTTTCGAGGTCTTTACCCGCGAAGTCGTGCCCATTCTGCGCAAACGTGGCCTGTTCCGTGAGGACTACAGCGGCAGCACGCTGCGCGATCACCTGGGCCTGCCAAGACCCGCCAGCCTGTACACGCCCAACCAGCAGGCTGCCTGAAAAAAACGCACGTGCGCAAAGTATCCCGTTACCTGCCATCCATGTTTCCGGCCAATCAGGCCGGGACGAGATGGCAGGCTGCGGGATCGGCGCGCATTCCTCTTTTGACACCTCTTCAAAAACGCCCCACATGCTGTTCATCTCCTTGCTGAAACGCCCCGCCCTGCGCGCAACCCTGCTGGCGCTGCTGCTGGCCGCTGCCGCCTTTTCTGCCAGTCACGCCCAGCAGCAGCCCACCCGTGGCGGAACGCTGAATTGGGCGCTGCGCGTGGAGCCGCCCACACTGGTGCCGATCAACACCTCCGCTGGCGGAGCCACCGACATCGGCCCCAAGGTGACCGAAGGCCTGCTCACCTACGACAACCAGCTCAACCCAAAACCCTTGCTGGCCACAGCCTGGGAGGTTGCGCCAAACGGGCTGCGCTACACCTTCAAATTGCGCAAAGGCGTGAAATGGCACGATGGCAAACCTTTCACCTCGGCGGATGTGGCTTGGTCCATTCTGGCTGTCAAGCAATACCACCCGCGGGGCCGCGCCACCCTGGCGCAGGTGCGCGAAATCCAGACACCCGACGCGCACACCGCCATCTTGCTGCTGGACAAACCCGCGCCCTACCTGCTTACTGCGCTGTCTTCCAGTGAAGCGCCCATCGTCCCGCGCCATCTCTACGAGGGCAAGGATGTTGCCAGCAACCCGCACAGCAATGCGCCTGTGGGCACGGGGCCGTTCCTCTTCAAGGAATGGGTGCGCGGCAGCCACCTGGTGCTGGAGCGCAACCCCGATTACTGGGACAAGCCCAAACCCTACGTAGACCGGGTCATTGCCCGCTTCATCCCGGACGCCAGCGCGCGCGCCGCGGCGCTGGAATCGGGCGACATCCACATCGCGGGCGGCGGCGTTGCCGTCAGCGAAATCGCGCGCTTTAGCAAGCTGCCAAACCTGCGCGTCGATACGTCCGCATCGCCCTACTCCTCACCCTACAACCAGATCATCATCAATCATGAAACGCCGGTGTTGCAAGACATCCGCGTGCGCCGCGCCATCGCCCAGGCCATCTCGGTGGAGCGCATCGGTAAACTCGCTTGGTATGGCCAGGGCGTTCCGTCGGCCACCGCCATCGGCAAGTCCAGCCGCTACCACAACGCCAGCATTCCGTTTTATCCCTTTGACCCTGCCGCCGCGGAAAAACTGCTGGACGCAGCGGGCCACCCGCGCGGAGCCGATGGCAAACGTTTCACGCTGCGCCTGACCACCAACCCTTACACCGAGCGCCGCATTGCCGACGTGATCCGCCAGCAGTTGCAAAAAATTGGTATCGACGCCGTTATCCACGCCCACGACTTTGGCACCTACGTCAACCGGGTCTATACCAAGCGCGAGTTTGACCTGACGGTATGCGCGCAGTCGGTTACGTTTGATCCCACCGTTGGCGTGCAGCGTTTGTTCTGGTCGAAGAATTTCCAGATCGGCCTGCCTTTCTCCAACGGGGGCCACTACGTCAACCCGGAGGTGGATCGCCTGCTCGAAGCGGCTGCCGTCGAGCCGGACGAGGCCAAACGCAGACAGCTTTTTGCGCAGTTCCAGAAAATCACGTGGGAGGATGTGGCCGTCATCAACCTGGGCACACCCCCCGAGACCGTCATCTACCACCACAAGCTGATCGACGCGGAACCTGGCGCCGAACGAACCACCGGCAGCTTCGCCAACCTGTACTTCGCGCCCTGAATCATTCCTGCGCCGCAAGCGCCCCTTCCCGCGGACCTCTCCCCCTTGGGGCATAAGCGCTAACAAAAGGATATTCCTGCTACACCGAACACCATTGCGAACAGGAGTGCTGTCATGCAAGAGGTGTTCGAGCAGGAGAATGCAGACGCAGAAGAACTGGTGGCCGCAGGATTTGCCAGTATTGAACAGGACTGAAGCGTGGTAAGTCGGCTGCTTCCCGCGCAGTGGGAGCGCAAGGCGATGGAACTGGGTGCGGTACGTCGGCTGCGGGGATTTTCCAGTGTGGAAAGCTTGCTGCGCGTCTTGCTGATTCATCTGGCGGATGGCTGCTTGTTGCGCGAGACCGTGGTGCGTGCACGGGCAGGCGATCTGGCCGCTGTTTCCGACGTGGCGCTGCTCAAACGCTTGCGCGCGTGCGCAGCGTGGTTTCAATGGGTGATTCAAGCGCTTCTGGCCAGGCAGTCCCTGTCTCTGATGGGAGGCGAATTTCTGGGCGACAGGCCGGTGCGTTTGATGGACGGCAGGGCGGCAGCTTGCATTCTTGAAATGTCGCCCGCGAACACCGCAGGCGTGACAGCCAGCAGCAGGCGCACGGTATCGGCGTAGGCTTTATCCATGGGGTTTCAGTGTCAGCAAGGAGCCATCGTCCAGACGGGTCATCCAGCGACTGGCACTGCCGGTACGCACGGAGTACTGGGCCAGCAGGGCATCTGCACTGGTTTCCCGTGCCCAGGCGGGGAACAGTCGCACAGCCTTGACGCTGTTGCAGCAAGACAGCAGTTGCCAAGCAGCTCCTTGCGGGGAGAGCGCAGCCCGTCGAACAGGTTGCGGGCTTCTTCAAGGCTTTGCTTCACCCCGGCTTCGTACAGCAACTCCAGCACGGCGCGCTCCGGAACCACCACGCACAACCCATCTGGCAGGCCCGGCGGAGTGCTCAGGCTGCGGGCGGCCAACCCGGCATCCGGCCATGTAAGCAGGTGGGCATGAACATAGCGCGCCGGAAAGCGTGACGTGAACCAGGCCGGAAGCGCGAAACGGCTTTCGCCCCACAGCACCAGCGTGTCGCCGCGACCCAGGTTGTGTCGCACGCCCTGCTAGGCGGGCGCTCTTGCCGCCCACATGCAGGCCATGGACGCGCGCTTGCAGAAACCTGATCGCCCCATGAACGCCAAAGTCGTCATTCGAAAAGGCATAGATGCTCTGAGCCAGCCTTCTGCGGCATAGTAGGCGGCAAGTTGGGGTGACACCCCGAGCCGTTTCAGACTGGCAAGCGCAAATGGCGCGCTCCCCGCGGCAGCTCCGCGAGGAGACGCTTGATTACTTGATGTTTGGGTTTTCTGTCCATGTTATAAAAATAACACAAAATTCAATCAACCCAAGGACATGAGCTTGATGATTGCATGAAAACTAGCATTATGTTTTCATTTTATGAGTAATCTAATCAAACTGGTGCGCCACAAGCACAAGAGACAAGAGAGGGCGACCGACTCCCCTACATCCGCATTGCTGCCTTAACTTTTGGGCCGCAACCCAACCCATGCACTGACACACCATCGAAACCAAAGTACCGCAATGATCCGCAAAATTAAGGCTCCACAACAACACCAGAACATGTCAAAAGGCATGTTTTTACTAGAGAGGCGTTACCATAGATGGCCTCATAAGAGTTCTTGCAATCTCTTTTTTGGCCCATGGGTTGGCCCAAGATGCCCAAGGTTGTTTCTGAGATGTCGCCGCTGGAGGTCTCTCGTCTGAGCGGTCAAGGCGATCACCGTCAGCGATGTGCCCGGCTTGTATCTGCGAATTGATGGCGGCTCGCGCGCGTGGGTGCTGCGCTTTTACAAAGCGGGCCAGCGCCACTTCCGAAGCCAGACGCCGGGCCAGAATGTCCTGGTCGTACTCGTCGCGCAGCGCCTCGATGACGCCGCGCGTGATCCGGCAGTGAGGCGCTGCTGGCGGCCAACAGGTTCTCGGTGCTGGTAGGGCGGCTGCCAGCCACCAGATCTTGCAGAACCTGGAGCTTGTTCTCGTATTCTTCCTGAATCAGCGGGGTCAGGCCGACACCCGGGGTGGTCACCGTCTTGACACAGGCATCGCAAGTGCGCTACTCCTGCTCGCCCAGAACCCGCACGGCCCAGGCCGCCGCGGCATCCGGCGAACCCCAAGTCTGGCAAGCCAGGTTGCCGCCGCAACTGGCCTGCGGGATCGAACTCGCATCGGTTGCGCCACGGCCATTGAGCAGATTGTAGCCCGCGCGGGTGACGTCGCCGACCACGCGCACCGGAGGTTGGCCGACGCCTCCAGCACTGTCGCCACCCACCCAGGGCACGCCGTTGGCGCCGCGGTTGGCCTCGGCCACATCGATCGCCGACACGGCATCGGCGCTGGCGACGGCCTGCTTGAGCGCCATGCCTTCGGCAAGCTGATCCCAGCCAAGCTGGCCGCCTGCCATGTCTGCCATGCGGTTGGCGATGGCGCGGCAGGTCATCTTGCTGCGGTCGAAATCGAGCCTGGCTTGCAGCACGCCATTGGTGAGCAGGTTGTACAAACCCGGATCGGCGCGCTGGATGATCAGCGCTGGCAGTGAGGCCACTGCGGAAGTGGCGTTCTGGATCACCGAGGACATGATGGCCTGAAAGCCGTTGGTGATGCCATTCAACTGGTTGTGCAGCGTCTTGGTGATGCTCATGTCGCCGCAAATGAGGTTGCTGTTCCAGCCAACACCCACACCAATGGACTGCATATTGGCCGCGCCGCTTATCGACACAGCGCGGCCACCGCCGATGCTGTAGAGCACATCGTCGCCGATGACGCTGCCCTGATGCCGCACATCGTGCGCATTGACACTGGTTTGCGCGCCAACCCCGGTGCAGGCGCAAGCCGCGCTGGCGGCCAGCAGCAAGCGCCAAGCCAGACGAGAAGAAAAATAAATCAGAAACGTCGCCATGGCATTTGAACCTCAGTTGAAATCGACACTGCCCAGAAACACCTGGCCGCGCCGCTCGCAGCAGCTGTAGGGCCGCCACAAGGCCCAGGCATAGTCGCCGCGCTGTGCCTGCGCCATGGCGTTGCCGTGCGGAAATACGGCGCAACTGCTCGACAGCGTGGGCGTCAGCTCCTGCCACTTGCCTGTGGCGGCATCGCCTTCGACCAATGCGCCAGCGGGCCAGTAGCCATCGCGCGCGCTCGCAAGCAGCGGCTGGTAGACGTGGCTCTGGTTGCGGCGGGTAACGATGTCGCCCGCGCGCTGGGCAACGACAGCGCCAGCCTTGTAGTCGTCACTCTGGTGCAGAAAGCCACCGCGCGGATAGACATTGCCCCAGAGGTTGCGGCCAGCGCGTGTTCCAATTTCGCACACGCCCGGCATCAGGGCTTCTGGATACACCATCTTGGGCACGTTGTAGCGCCAGGCCAGGGTATCCAGAGTACTGAGCAGATAGGGCATGAGGGCCGTGCCAGCGCCCTCGCAGGCATAGCCGGAGGCGCTGGCGAAACTGGAGAACAGGCTGGCGGGGTGGCCGATGACGTCGGCGTTCTTGAATTGCGGACATGGTTTGGCTTTTTTGTTGCGACAAGCCGATACCTTGACCGCATGCTGCCGCGCGGTCAGCCAGGAATGCGAACCGCAATCTGTCCGCTTTGGGCAGAGAAGCGGGACGGTGCGAGAAGCCTGTCCGCGCGCAGCGCCCGGGGCCGTGCTGAATCCGCATCGGCTGCCGTGCGTGAGCGCACAGCCCGTCTGGCTTTTCGAGTGCCTGCCTCTATGGGCGAATGGTCCGGAAACACTTGCGGCGCATTGCTTCATGGACTATTATCGTGTGCATTGAAATACAATATGCCTATTTTGATGAGCAAGTTTGAGATTCCGATGCAGGTTGCCGAGCAGGTGGCGCAATTGGGTCAGCGCGTCCGGATCGCGCGCATCCGGCGCGGCTGGTCGGCCGCCGATCTGGCGGGCAAGGCGGGCATCAACCGCAACACGCTGACCGCGCTGGAACTGGGCAAACCGGGTACGGCGATCGGGGTGTGCTTTACCGTTCTGTGGGCCTTGGGATTGGATCAAACGCTGAACGGGGTGGCCGACCTCGACGCCGATCTGCACGGCAAGGCGCTCGAAGCCGCACGGCGCCCGACACGCGCTGGCAAGCCGCGCAAGGCCCGTGAAGATTATGACTTCTGAATGCGAAGCCCCAGCTTCCCGGCACGCTGGAGACGGTTGCAGCCGCACTGCTGCGCGTGCAGACCCTGCCGGATGGCACGCGGATCGGTCGCTTTCGTTATGGTGATCGCTATCTTGCGCGCGCTGAGGCAGTGGCGCTCGATCCGTTCCGGCTGCCGTTGGCCAGACAGGTTTTTGAGTTCACCCAGCTCAAGGGCATTGCAGGCGCGGTTCGTGACGCCGCCCCGGATGCCTGGGGCCGACGGGTGATCGCTTGGCAAATTTCCGGCCAGGGACGATCGCTGCAATTTGCAGCGGATCGAGTTCGCGACGCTCGATCTGGCCCGGCGCTGCGGCCTGAACGTCACTCAGGCGCGGCTGCAATCCGTTGGCAGCCATGATGTGCTGATGTTGCAGCGTTTCGATCGGGAGTACGCCGGAAACGGCTATCTGCGCTTTGGCATGGTCAGCGCATTGACCATGCTCGGTTGTGGTGACAGCCCTCTGGACAGGGGCCAGTGGTCCTATCCCCTGCTGGCAGACAACCTGCGGCGCTGGTCTGACAAGCCCGAAGCCGATTGCGCCGAACTGTTTGGCCGCATGGTCTTTAACGCGGCCGTGACCAACAACGACGATCACCCGCGCAACCATGCCGTGCTGCGCCGGCAGAAGGGCTGGCGGCTCTCGCCAGCCTACGACCTGGTGCCCGCACCTGTGCTCAGCCTTGAACGGCGTGATCTCGCGTTGACCGTGGGCAGCTATGGCCGCAGCGCCAGCATCCATAACCTCTTGTCCCAGGCGCCTCGATTTGGCTTGTCCGTGGAGGACGCGCGTCAGGAAATTGGGCGAATCGTCGGGGTGGTTCGGCAATGGCGAGACAGTTTTCTTGCCTGTGGCGTGTCCGCGAAAGACATTGAATACATTGCACCGGCCATCTTGCCGGAGTGTTTTTTTATCGAGGGAAGGCCGGATGCTTGAGGCTGCTGAACATGAAGATACAGCGGTCAGGGCTTTTGAGGATTGCGTTGGAGCGCGCGGGACAAGTGGCAATGCGTCCACAGCGCGCCCAAGAAAAAGGCCCCGGACGGGGCCTGTGAAATTGAGGGGGGGGGAGAAACAGTCGTGCTCTGCGCATCCATCCCGGACTTTCCTGAAGTCAGGGTTGGCCCGATGCGCGCGCCGCCGAGAGGATAGCACCCTGTTCGTTGGCGTCAAAACAACTGGATGGGGTTTTCGCAGCGGGCCCTTTCTGCCAGCGCGGCGCAAATGACCTGGGAGTCGATCTCCCTTGGCTCTTGGGGCGC
The DNA here is from genome assembly GCA_031276435.1 of Burkholderiaceae bacterium. GTDB lineage: Bacteria > Pseudomonadota > Gammaproteobacteria > Burkholderiales > Burkholderiaceae_C > Ottowia. The sequence continues at coordinate 44,782 of JAISNB010000082.1, forward strand.
AGGCTCGGGAACAGGATTTTCAGCCTCGTCGCCCAGCGCCATGCGCTCGTGCATCTCGGAAAGAAAAGCCCCGGGATCCATCAGGCCATAACGCCGCCATGCGCATAAAAGGATCTTCTTCCAAAAAATCATGATTGTCAGGAGCTTCCTCATGCAGGCCACGATGACCACTTTCGGCGGTTTGCCCGCCTGTTTCAAGCGCTCCGCGAAAGCCTTCAACACCGGGTTGTAGCGCTTGGCCGTCATCGCCGCCATGTACAGCATCGCGCGCACATCCGCGCGTCCGCCCCAGATGGAACGCTTGCCACGATGCTTGCCGCTATCATTGGACAGCGGCGCCACGCCCATCAGCGCCGCTTTTCTGCCGCCGGTCAAGCCGTCCCAGTTCCGGGCATTTCAGCAACAGCATCCAGGTGGTCACTG